>JBGUOI010000171.1:0-5180 GCA_045118075.1 Porcincola sp.
TCTACCATGACCTGTTTGGCCTCACGATGATCCTGGACAATGAGGGAAACATGATCCTGACGGAAGGACTGGTCCTGCAGGATGAAAAAATCTGGAAGGAATTCCTCGGACGGGATATCATCCCGGAAAACAATTCCTGTGAACTATATTTTGAAGAACGCGATATTGAAGCATTTGCAGAGAAGCTGGAAAGGCTGTATCCGGATGTTCGGTATGTCAACCGGCTGATGACGCATAGCTGGGGGCAGAAGGTGATCCGTTTTTATGATCCGGACGGGAACCTGATTGAAGTGGGTACGCCGATGTAAGTGGCGGAAGGCAGGTATATTATGATCATACTGATTACAGGTGCATCACATACCGGGAAAACTCTTCTGGCACAGAGGATTCTTGAAAAATACGGATATCCTTACCTTTCCATTGATCACCTTAAAATGGGATTGATCCGCAGCGGCAATACTGAACTGACACCGGAAGACGATGATGCGCTCACGGAGTATCTTTGGCCTGTTGTTCGGGAGATGGTCAAAACAGCGGTCGAGAATAAGCAGAATCTTATTGTGGAGGGTTGCTATATCCCATTTAACTGGCGGCAGGATTTTGATGAGCATTATCTGTCATCAATCAGGTTTATTTGCCTTGCGATGACAGAAGAATTTATTGAAAGTCATTTTGACGAGATTATCCGGCACGAATCCGAAATCGAATCCAGACTGGTTGATGCGGATTGCACGATTGCCGGTTTGACAGCTGACAACAAAGCATATATAGAGGGATTTCAGAATGCCGGAGAGCAGGTCGTGTTAATCGATCATGACTACGAAGAAACGATAAAGGCTCTTTTACAGGACTGCGTTTAACCGGAATTTACAGGAAGGATTAGAAACTGTTTCGAAAAAACTTCCCGTATGGCGGAGAGAATCATGGATATTAGTGGAATTGATTATTTAGGACTTGACCGGGTGCTGAAGCGTGGGACCGGGGAAATCCTCGCAGAACAGGACAATGCGCTTTTGGTCCGTGACAGTGTCAGCAAGGCGTTTTTATTGGCGTGTGAAGATATGGAGACGGGCATTGCGATGCTTGATCGTTTTGCCGGACAGGACTGTAATCTGTTGATGGTATCCAATTATGATCTTGGAACAACGGCGTTTGAAAGATATGGATTCTCGGAGAAGCTGGAGTGTTACCAGGTAGCCTATTATGGCGAAAAACCAGCCATCAGCACTGAACTTACAGTCAGAACGGCTGATGAGCATGATCTACCAATACTTACGGAGAACTATCAGCTGATCAGTCCGGAAGAACTGGAAATGGCAGTCGAAAGAAGATCCATTCTGCTTGGATATGACGGGGATCATTTGATTGGATTCATAGGAGAACACCTTGAAGGCGGGATGGGAATTTTGTACGTTTTTCCTGAATACAGACATAAAGGTTATGGAACGGCGCTGCAGACACATCTCATGGTAAAAACAATGGAACAGGGATATATTCCATTCGGTCAGGTGGAGAAAAATAATATGATTTCGTTAAGCCTGCAGAAAAAACTCGGAATGACGCAATCAGATAATTTAACTGTATGGATGTGGAAATAGTTTCAGGAAAACATATAGAAAATATGTTATTTCGGGAAATACGGCCAAGTGAATACGATCTTCTGAAAGACTTTCTTTATGAAGCGATCTTCATCCCGGAGGGGGTAACACCTCCTAACAGATCGATCATAGAGCTTCCGGAGCTTGCCCTCTACTATGAAAATTTCGGGAGTGGGAAGGCAGACTATTGTATCGTAGCAGACGATAACGGCAGGGTGGTCGGAGCGGTCTGGACCAGGATCATGAAAGATTACGGCCATGTGGATGACGAGACGCCTTCTTTTGCGATCTCCCTGTATAAGGCGTATCGTGGCAGGGGAATCGGTACAGCTATGATGCGTATGATGCTGGAGCTGTTGAGAAACCGGGGATATAAAAGAGCCTCGCTTGCCGTCCAGAAAGCAAATTATGCTGTGAGGATGTATGAGGCGGTCGGCTTCCGGACGGTGGATGAAAATGATGAGGAATACATCATGGTGTGTGAATTACAGAGGGATCCCAAATGAATATCAAGAAACTCGGCAAAATCCGTACCGGCGGACAGACCGGTGTTGATCGGGCGGCCATGGATACAGCAAGAATATATGGAATTCCCCTGTGTGGGTGGTGCCCGAGAAATGGATGGGCAGAGGACTATCCTTCCGCACCGGGACTGCTGAAGGATTATCCTGAGCTGTCGGAGACCCCGTCTGAAGGGACAACGCAGCGGACAGAGTGGAATATGCGGGATGCCGATGCGATTCTGACGATCATTCCGGATGGATCTCTTCCATCACCCGGTACAGATGCAGGGCTGGCAGCCGGAGAAATTTTGGGCAAGCCGATGCTGACAATTTCAGGGATCGAAGATGTTCCCCGCATTCTTAAGTGGCTGAACAGTCTGCCGGATGGGATAGAATTGTGTATCGGAGGACCGAGAGCAAGTGAATGCAGCCGGGCATATGATTTAACCGGGGAGATCTTGTCAGCGGTATTAAAATGTTTATCAGCCGGTTGATAATATTGCATTGGTGGAGGACTTGGAAATGGGATACTGTACCTGGGCCGGTATGAACGAGGCTAACCGCATTTATCATGATACAGAATGGGGAATTCCGGTACATGATGACCGGCATATGTTCGAACATTTGACGCTGGAATGCCTGCAGTGCGGCCTTTCCTGGGATCTGATGCTGAAAAAGCGGGAAATCTTCCGGCAATGCTTTGACAATTTTGATTTTGAAAAAATCGCTGCTTACAACGAAGCAGACGTGGAGCGTATCCTGCAGACGGAAGGCATGATCCGCTCTCCCCGAAAAGTGCAGTCTGTAATCAATAATGCACGTTGTTATCAAAAAGTGCGGGAGGAGTATGGCAGTTTCTGTGACTACATCTGGGCGTATACCGGCGGTAAAACAGTCCTCTATCAGGGGCATGATACAGGGCCGATTCCGGTCAGTAACGGTCTGTCCGACAAGATCAGTAAGGATCTGAAGAATCGCGGCTTCAAGTATGTCGGCGCAATTACGATCTACTCCCATCTGCAAGCCTGCGGGATCATAAACGACCACGACAAGGAATGCCCGTGCTATCAGAGGATAGTGAGCGAGTACCCGACCGTGAATAAGCGGCGGGATCATGAGGTGAAATAGAAACAATGTGGCTGTTATTTGCGATTCTTTCTTCTTTCTTTGCGGCCTTGACATCCATTCTTGCCAAAGTCGGTATTGAAGGTGTCAACTCAAACCTGGCTACCGCCATCCGGACGGCGGTCGTACTGGTGATGTCATGGGGCATGGTTTTCCTGACAAACGCACAGAAAGGTTTCGGACAAATCAGCCCAAAAAGCTGGCTTTTCCTTATTCTTTCCGGTCTTGCCACTGGCGCATCATGGCTGTGCTATTACAAAGCACTCCAGATGGGCGAGGCATCTAAGGTAGTGCCTATAGATAAGCTGAGCGTTGTTATTACGCTCGTGCTGGCATTCATTTTCCTGCATGAGCAGTTTACGACCAAGTCCATCATTGGCTGTGTGCTGATCGGTGCGGGAACGCTGCTGATGGTGCTGTAAAATCGAGATTGTTTGTGGAACTTCCATGGATCTATAAGATGGCATTCAAGTCAGAACGGCAGCATCCCGCTGAATGCCGGAAAGACCGAAAGTTTCTGAAAAAAGTGCTTTTTTTATTGGGTAAATAAGGTATGGGAATTAGGAACGGCCCGGATGCTTCAGGGAGGTCAATATGATCGTACAAAAAACATCCATCTTCCCGGCTTCAAAAGAGGTTGTATTTGAAAGGCTTCAGCAGCTGGAAACACTTCAATATATAGCGAAGCCTTATGCATCCTTTGAAGCGGTCGGAAATGTCAGTCCCACTTGGACAGCCGGCAGTACTTCTTACTATCGGTTCAGGCTCTTCGGGCTTATTCCTTTTGGCACACACAAAATACATATCCTGCGTTTTGACGTGAACGGTATCAGCAGCCGGGAAGGAAACAGGCATGTGCCGGTATGGAACCATAAGATTAAACTGGTTGCTCTTGATACGGGTCATACACAGTACACAGATCGTGTGGAAATCCGGGCGGGATGGAAGACATTCGCCATCTGGCTGTGGGCAAATGCCTTCTATGCGCACCGGCAGCGCAGATGGATCCGACTTTTGACCAAATAATCCGCTTCGTCTGGAAGGAGAATGCAAAGACATGAGTTATCGAGAACAAATAGAAGGATTCCTGCAAACACACCCTTATCAGACGATGCAGGCAGACGGAGCTTCCTTCCGTTATATACTGGCGGGGGATGAGACCGCACCATGCGTTGTCTTCCTCAATGGCGGCATGAACTGTTCTGAAATGTGGTTCCGGTATGTGGGGAAGATGTCCGGCAATTACCGGGTACTGGTTTTTGATTATCCCATGGAACTGGACACCTGCACCAAAACCGCCCGGGCAATGCACTCCTTCTTTCGTCAGCTTGGCATCAAAAAAGCGTTTTTTGCCGGAGCGAGTTTCGGCGGGTTGATGGCTCAGATTTTTGCCAGACAATATTCGGAAATGGTGACAGGACTCGGCCTTTTTTCATCAGCCGGCTTTGATGAAAATACAATCCGGTCTTCAAAAAGGAAATATTTCCTGCTGCCTCTCCTGTTATGGTATATGAAGCATTGCAACTATGAAAAACTGAAACCGAAACTCATCAAAGGAAGCCTGAAGAATTACGCAAAGCAGGAAACACCGGAAGATCAGCGCTATCTCCGGGAGATGTTTGAATACATGTTCAGCAGTTACACCAGGGAGAAAGATCTTCATATCACCGGAATGATGGCGCATATGACGGATCTGGAGCCCTGCAGCAGGGCGGATTTTGAATTCGTTAAGGATCATGTTCTGCTGGTCTTTCCGGAAAAAGATTTCTTTTCGAAAGCGGATCAGGAATCACTGAAAAAACTGTTTCCGGACGCCAGGATAAAATACATCCGGAATGGCCATTTCGGAACGGTGCTTGAATGCGATAAGTATATTGAATGGATGGGAACAGTGATTCCCACAGGTATGTGATGGAAAGAGTGAGGACATGCTGCTAATAACCCTGACTATCGG
>JBGUOI010000172.1:0-12858 GCA_045118075.1 Porcincola sp.
TCACAGGGACGTGACACGTCCCTGTCAGTATCGGACAGGGAGAAATCACCATCGGAAGTCCTCCGGGATTCCCCTGCTGTCCAGATACTTTTGCCTGGCCTCTTCGCGCTCCACATCGGTGTCCGCTGTTTTGTATTTCGTATAAAACTCGCGGTCACACATAGTATTCAGCTTTCGCTCCAGATCCGTTCGGATCTTCGCTTCATTTTCATCGAATCCGAAAAGGTGGAACCTAATCAGGTCGATGAAAAGTTCATACGGAATCTGTACATTTTTCTGCATTAGTGTTTCCTCCGTGACAGTTGTGACGGCTGTGACAGTTATTTCTATAGTGGTCCGGTATCTGAAAAACCGTCGCAGCTGTCACAACCGTCACGCTTATTATTCTTTCTTTTCCGTTTCTTCCTTTGGCTTCATCTTCGTCAGCTTTATACATCTGCCAAAATGAGACCTCGTGCTTTCATACCGGATGCCGTATTCGTTAAACAGCCGTTCTGAACTGACATTCAGTTTTCGACCGAGCGAGTTTGCTGCGATCGAAATGTTCGGATCAATCTTCTTCAGGTCTTCCAAAAGCAAGGAAGCCGGTCCTTCAACTCCGATCGTGTTATCAGCAAACAATCCCGAAACTGCTTCCAGCACCGGATCCGGCGGATCTTTCCAGGGTTCAATCTCGGCAGAAACGAAATTCCAGAAGCATCTTTCCTGATCGAATTCAAGATTCAATTCCTGATCCTGCTGATCCCTGCCAACGATGGAGAGGACTGCCGTCCTGTCCGTTCTCTTCTTCTTTTTCAGGACAAATGCTCCGTCAGCTGCACCTAAAAGGCCATTCGTGCCAGAGATCATATCAAAGCTGTCCTCTGCCTCCATCTTCCTCGTATGATGGACGATCAGGAAGCAGATGCCATGCTTATCGGCGAAGGACTTCAGGCTTTTAATCACCTCATAATCCTTGGTATAGCTGTACTGTTCGCTGCCGAGTTCGCGGATTCTCTGCAGTGTATCAATGATGATAAGCACCGTATCCGAATGTTTTGTTATGAATTGCTCCATCTGAGCCTCAAGGCCTTCCGCCATGCTCCTGGCGTCTGTTGCAAGGAACAGACTGTCTGTGCCTTCTACATCAAACATCCGGGACAGGCGTTTCTGTAGTCTTGCATAGTCATCTTCAAGAGCTAGATACAGGACAGAGCCTTGCCTTACCGGATACTCCCATAGCGGGATCCCCGCCGCGACATGATAAGCCAGCTGTGCCATGAAGAATGATTTTCCGACCTTCGGCGATCCGGCAAAGATATAGGTTCCGGGATAGAGAAGGCCTTCCACGACTGGTGCCTTCGGCTCATACACCCGGTCGTAAAGCTCCATCATGGAAACCTCCTGAAGCGAGCTTTTATCTGAATTGACTGAGCTGCTTTCTGCAGACTCGGTACCTGACAGGCTATCTGCCATAGCCCCCAGACCGGCAAAGTTTTCATTGCCGGCAGTGGCCTGATTTGATATACTTTCTTTGTGATTACATAGATGCTGTCCCGTGACTGTTGCAGCAGTCACATCCGGGGCGGCATTTCCTTTATTCAGTGCCATTCGCTGTCCTCCTTCATTCCATCCATCACATCCGTCATAAACCGGATGAGATCGGGCAGATACGGATTCACACCCGCCCCCGCTTCGATTCGTTCCAGCTCGGATTTAATCGCTTCCATCTCATCCTTCAGCGCCTTATAGACCTTCGGATTTCCCTGCACGACGATCTCTCTGTTCAGAAGCCGGTTGGCAATAAAATCCCGCTTGCAAAGCCCTGAGATGTGAACCATCCGTTCAAACAGTTCGTCCTCCTCCGGCGACATATTAAAGGTCACCGCCTTGCTTCTCCAGTTGCCATATTCATCAAGTTTCCTTTTAGACATTGTCCTTACCTCCTTCCTTTTCATCCGTATCCTGATTCAGTTCCCGCACATCATTGAGCCGGTCCGCCATTTCTGTCTGACGGCTTGGAAACAGATGAGTATAATGATTGGTGATATGCTCACTCTCGTGACCGACCCGGTCACCGATGGCCTTCGCCGTAAATCCCATATCCACAAGCAGAGAGATATGGGAGTGCCGCAGATCATGGACGCGGATCTTCTGTACACCTGCCGCTTCGCTTCCCCGTATCATCTCCCGATACAGTCCATGCTTTGTGAACTGAAAGATCCGGTCCCGTTTCCCGATGTGGTAAAACATCTTCAGGCAATCCTTCATCTCTTCACACAGGAAATCCGACATGGTGATGATTCGATTGCTCTTCGGTGTTTTGGGAGTCGTGATCACATCCTTGCACTGCAGCCGCTGATAGGATTTGTTGATCCGAAGCGTCTTTTTCTCGAAATCAAAATCCTCCGGCGTCAGGGCAAGCAGCTCGCCTTCCCGGATCCCTGTCCAGTAAAGAAGCTCAAATGCGTAATAGAACATCGGCTTGTCCATCACGGCTTCCGCAAACTTCAGATACTCTTCCTTCGTCCAGAACAGCATCTCCCTGCTTTCCTCCGCGCCCATACCGCCCGCCTTATTGGCCGGATTGATGGAGAGTTCATAATAGCGGATGGCATGGTTGAAGATGGATGAGAGCGCGGCGTGGATCGTTTTCAGATACGTCTGGGAATACGGTTTCCCGTTCTGTCCGATCATCGTACGCAGCTTGTTCTGCCAGGTGATCACATCCCGTGGCGAGATCTCTCTCAGCTTCTTGTCTCCGAAAAACGGCAGAATCTTCGTCCGCACAATATGCTCCTTCGACAGCCAGGTATTCAGCTTCAGTCTCGGTTTCATATCCGCCTCGTACAGCTCCCAGAATTCCGAGAAACGCATATCGACATCTGCTTTTTCCTTGATCTTGAATTTGCGTTCCCATTGTTCCGCCTCTTTCTTGGTGGCGAATCCACGCTTCATTTTCTGGCAGCGCCTTCCGGTCCAGTCCACATATCGGAACTGTACATACCATTTACCGGAATCCTTCTCCTTATATGCCGGCATCATCTCACCTCCTTCGATACGACATCTGCAGTTCCGTAAAACTGATCGTAGAAAAACTTCCGGTCAATCCGTCCCTGCATCGTGATAAAACCTTTCTTCTTAAGTTCCTTGTTCATCCGCTGAATTACCTTATAGGCGTATGCGGTGGAAATACCCATCACTTCCGCAACCTCTTCAGCACTTAAAAACAGTTTTTCCATACGTTCCTCCATTTGCATTTTTACCATTCCTGTTTACAGTTACTGCCGTTCTTCCCTCCCCGGTTTCCTGACAGGCATATCCCCGTTTCGGTGCTGTGTCATCTTCGCTGCTCTGTCTGCAGCTTTGCGCTCCCCTTTCGGATCGTAGCGGTATCATCCGGTTCAGACGGTCATTCAATTGTATTACTAAGCGTTTCGGATTAGTTCTTTGTTCTTAATATACTATACATATCCGTTTAGTTCAAGATGGGTTGAGCTTCCATTTCTTAAAAATTTCTAAACTTTTTCGCTTAATTTCTTCTTGATGTCTCCTACGGTTCGTGCTATACTTTATAAAACAGATTTGTTTAGGAGGATCTGCCATGGCAATCGCTGAACGTATCAACTTTTTCCGCAACAAATGCGGTATGACCATGAAATATCTCGGTCAGAAGCTTGGCTATGCCGAGAAATCCGCCGATGTACGGGTCGCTCAGTATGAGGCTGGTACCAGAAAGCCCAAAGAGGACACCGTCCGCGCACTGGCTGAGATTTTTGATGTTGCACCGGCTGCACTGGATGTCCCCGACATCGACAGTTACATAGGCATCATGCACACCCTTTTCACACTGGAAGACCAGTACACAATCCACGCCGAGCTGATTGACGGCGAACCTGTGCTCCGGTTTGGCACGGACATCAAAAAGCGCTCACATCTCTGGGATCTTTTTTATTCCTGGGCTGCAGAAGCAAGCCGCCTCCAAAACGGCGAGATCACCGAAGAGGAGTACAACAACTGGCGTTATCACTATCCGAGATTCGACAAGGGAAATATGTGGGCGAAGGTGCCGCCCGAGTTGAAATGATTCCGGAACAGATCCAATGAAAAATCCATCCCGAAACGCAGAAAACCCTGCCGAACTTCACTTGCGTCAGTTCGACAGGGTTGTAAGATTTTATGAAACCATATACCCCGAAGGTCAATGGCAAAACATGCCTTCAGAATAATGGCGACAGAATAAATGCTATCAAAATGCTATCAAAACAACCTTGGGCATCCGAAAAAGTCAGTATTTATGCGGCCTCCCGGACATGCCTTCATTATTCATACTCTACCGTTGCGGGCGGCTTCGGGGTGTAATCAAACAGCACGCGGTTGATTCCCGGTACCTCCGCAATGATGCGGCTGACCAGATGGTCAATCAGTTCATCGGAAAGATGCTCCACCGTGACTTCCATCACGTCGGTCGTGTTGATCGCACGGATGATGCAGGGCCAGTCGAAGGTGCGCTTTCCGTCCTTGACGCCGGTAGATTTGAAATCCGGAACGACGGTGAAATACTGCCACACCTTGCCCTCCAGTCCGTTTTTGGCAAACTCCTCACGGAGGATGGCATCGGATTCGCGGACAGCTTCGAGGCGGTCACGGGTGATCGCACCGGGGCAGCGCACGCCCAGGCCCGGGCCCGGGAACGGCTGGCGGTCTACCATGTTCGACGGAAGACCAAGGGCACGGCCTACTTCGCGGACCTCATCCTTAAACAGGATGCGGACCGGTTCAACCAGTTCAAAACGGGAAGCGATGTCCTCGGGAAGGCCGCCTGCATTGTGATGGGCTTTGATGCCTGCATCACTCTCCAGGATATCCGGCCAGATGGTACCCTGTGCCAGGAATTCGACTCCGTCCAGCTTGCGGGCTTCGTCAGCAAATACATCGATGAACTCTTCTCCGATGATATGACGTTTCTTTTCGGGATCCGAAACCCCTGCCAGTTTGTCAAGGAAGCGGTCGACAGCGTCGACATAGATCAGGTTGGCGTTCATCTGGTTTTTGAACACCTCGATGACCTGCTCAGGCTCACCCTTACGCAGAAGGCCGTGGTTGACATGCACGCATACCAGCTGCTGCCCGATCGCCTTGATCAGAAGCGCTGCTACAACAGAAGAATCAACTCCGCCGGACAGTGCAAGAAGCACCTTCTTGTCTCCGATCTGCTCTTTCAATGCTGTCAGCTGTTCCTCAATAAATGCCTGCGCAAGCTCAGGTGTGGTAATTCTCTCCATATTATCCGGACGTCTGATATCTTCCATGCTTGTTCCCTCCGTTGAAATCGCATTTTTACCTGATTAAAATATCAAAATCTGTGTTTCTGCACAAGATTTATTTTTCTTTTTTCTCTTCCAGTGCTTCCAGTTCAGCCATCAGCAGCTCGTAATAATCGTCTTCCCATTCAAGGAACGCATGGTTTTCCCCGCCGCCGTTCGTACTGCGCCGCATGGCGGCATAGGCTTCTTCCCCGGCCATCACCATTTCATAAGGCGAGATGTCGAAACCGTGACGGCAGCTGACCTGACAGAATATTTTCAGCGGATCATCGGCCGACCGGCTTGCAAGCAGTTCCTCCCTAAGCAGCGGATCTTTTCTTGCCGCCAGCCTGAGTGCTTCCAGTTTATCAGAAAAATCCATCCTGTCCGCCATCCTTTCACTCTAAACATCCATACTTACCGGACAGCCATAATGTCAGCGCCGGGGTTTTCCCCCGGCGCGGCATGATCAGATCTGTTTCCGGAATGCATGAATCGGCAATGCTTTAAAACTTACTCTCCGTCAGCGTAAACAAAATGGTCGAAAGAGAGGGTCGCACCCGAACCTTCACGGCTGAAGACGTTCACTGCTTTGTCCATAACACCGGCAAAGTCATCATTGCTCAGAAATACCGTGATTCCCGAACGATCCTCATTAAACTCGAATCTTTCCACGGACTCAACCTGCGTCATTTCCTGGATGATCTTTTCCGCCTGCTCCGGCAGAATCTTTTTCGATAACACGTAAAATCTTCCCATTATCTGTCCTCTCTTCTTTTTGAATACAATCCGGTTGATCAGTTATAAAGGACTTACTCAACTCTTAAACAGGGTCTTTAAGATACCTCTTCCGAGCGTAGCGCCCACGTTTCCGCCAAGGCGTTTTCCGAAAGATCCGCCCACTGTCTTGCCAAGGAGGTTGCCCACTTCACGGCCGATCGTACCGGCAGCGGAGCTGGCCACACTGCTGACTGCCTGTTTCTTGCGCTTCTCCTCAGCTTCAGCCGCTTTGATCGCCGCTGCTTCTTCTTTCTGGCGTTCTCTCTCCTCGGCGGCTTCCTGTTTCAGGCGCTCTTTTTCAGCAGCAGCTTCCTGGCGCATACGCTCCTTTTCGGCAGCTGCCTCTTCCTTCATCCTCTCTTTCTCTTCCGCTTCACGCTGAGCATTCTCCTGCTTGGTCTGCTCGAGGCGGCTCAGGAACTCGAATGCGGAATCTCTGTCGACGAACTGAGAATACTTCGGATACAGGGCACAGGACTGGATCATACCGGTGCGGACTGCATCGTCGATCGGACCCATCAGGCTCTGCGGCGGGAGGATCCTTGTCTTCTGGACGATGGTGGGAATACCCTCAGCATCGAGTACCGACACCAACGCTTCGCCGATCGCGAGATTCTGAAGGGCTTCGGCCGTATCGAATTCCGGATTGACACGGAAGGAATTGGCTGCCGCGCGGATGCCTCTCTGCTCTGCGGGAGTATAGGCGTGCAGTGCGTGCTGAACCTTGTTCCCAAGCTGGGCAAGCACTCCGTCCGGGATATCGGCCGGGTTCTGGGTGATGAAGTAGATGCCCACACCCTTGGAGCGGATCAGCTTAACGACCTGCTCGATCTTCTGAAGCAGGTTTTTGGAAGCGCTGTCGAACAGCATATGAGCTTCATCAAAGAAGAACACGACCTTCGGTTTGGCCCCGTCGCCCACTTCGGGAAGCGTCTCATACAGCTCGGAGAGCATCCACAGAAGGAAAGTGGAATACATGGTCGGGTTGAGGGAGAGCTTCTGGCAGTCCAGGATATTGATGGTCCCGCGGCCGTTGATGTCAGCGCTGAGCCAGTCAGTGATGTTCAGGGCAGGCTCCGCAAGGAACAGCTCTCCGCCCTGGTCCTCAAGCGCGATCACGCTTCGCTGGATGGCACCGAGACTTTTTTTGGCAATGTTGCCGTACTTCAGGGAATATTCTGCGGAATTCTCACTTACGTAGGTGAGCATGCTCCTCAGATCCTTCGTATCGATCAGAAGAAGTCCCTCGTCATCGGCGATCTTGAAGACTACGGTCAGAACATCCATCTGGGTATCATTCAGATCCAGAATCCTTCCCAGCAGCAGGGGACCCATCTCGGATACGGTCGTACGAAGTGAAAGTCCTTTTTCTCCGTATACATCCCAAAAGACCGTGGGATAAGAACGGAAGTCAAAGCCCTCTTCCCTGAGGCCGAAGCTGTCGATTCTGGCTTTCAGGTCCTCATTCTCATATCCGTTCTGGCTCAGGCCGGACAGATCTCCCTTCAGGTCCGCCAGGAATACGGGAACCCCGGCATCACTGAACGCCTCGGCCATCACTTTTAAGGTGGTCGTCTTACCGGTACCGGTCGCTCCGGCGATCAGGCCGTGACGGTTCGCCATCGACAGATCGATGCACACCTTGTCGTCTCCGGATTTTCCGAGATAGATTTTCTGATCCTGATACATCTTGTCTCCTTTCTCTCCGGCTTTGCCGGAACCGTTTCATTTTTGCTCTTCTATAATATTCATCTCAGATGCATATCTGCAGATATCTTTCAGCACGCACCGGCCGCACAGCGGCTTTGTCCGGGCGGTGCACACCTCCCGGCCGTGCCACACCAGCCGGTGGCAGAGGTCGCTTCCCTCCTCGGGCGGCACGATCTTCCAAAGCGCCATCTCCACTTTCTTCGGATCCTTCTCGTCATCCACGAGGCCGATCCTGTTCGAGAGGCGGATGCAGTGCGTATCGGTCACGATGGCCGGTTTTCCGAACACATCCCCCATAATAAGGTTCGCGCTCTTTCTCCCGACGCCCGGCAGGGTCAGCAGCGTATCAAAGTCGTCCGGCACCTTTCCGCCAAATTCATCGCGCAGTTTTTTCATGCACGCGCTGATATCTCTCGCTTTGCTCGGTCCCAGTCCGCAGGGCCGGACGATGCGCTCGATCTCGGCTACATCCGCCGCCGCGAGCGATTCGACATCGGGGAATTTCGCATACAGATCCTGCACCACCACATTGACCCTGGCATCGGTGCACTGCGCTGCCAGGCGGACACTGACCAGCAGTTTCCACGCCTCATCATACGAGAGAGTGCAGTCCGCGTCCGGATATTCTTCTTTCAGCCGGCGTATTACTTCCAGCGCCAGATCTTTCTTATTCATGTGTATTTTTCCCTCTTCAGGAACAGGCATATTAATCCAAAGTGATTATACAAAAAAAAACGCCTTTTCGCAACGATTCACTTACCATGTCACGGTGCAGAAAAGCGTTTATTTTATCATTCTCTTGAAAAGGGATCCGTCATGCCCAGAGCTTCGTAAATAAGGGCATTGCAGATGGCCGCCGCCACAGTGCTCCCGCCCTTTCTCCCGACAGCTGCGATCACGGGAATCCCCGCTTCGGCCCCGATCCGGATGATCTCCTCCTTGGCCTCGGTCACATTGACAAACCCGACCGGAACCGCGATCACCAGCGAAGGGCGAAAGCCTTCCCTTATCATCTCCGAGAGTGCGAAAAGCGCAGTCGGGGCATTCCCGGCCGCATAGACAGCATCCGGGTACTCACCGGCAGCTTTCTGCATGGAGACGGCCGCCCGGGTCACCCCCAGTGCTTTTGCCCTCCCGGCCACTTCTTCGTCAGCCATATAGCAGACGCTTCCGCTGCCGAGCCTCGAAAGGCCCGTTTTGCTGATCCCGGCCAGTGCCATGTTGGTATCCGTGACGATCCTCTTTCCGGCCCTCAGCGCTTCCACGCCGAGCCTTACCGCCCCCTCCGAGAAATACAGGGAGGATGCGTATCCGAAGTCGGCCGTCGCGTGAATGACCCGGCGGATCACACCGGCGTTCTCCGGCGGAAGGCTTATCCCCAACTGTGCCAGCTCACGGCTGATGATCTCCATGCTCTTAGCTTCAATACCGGCAGGAGAAGCACAACGCTCGTCCATCTTCTATACCCCCATGATCTTTCGGATCGCTTCCATATCCAGCGCTTCGCTCACCCGGTCAGAAAGCCGTTCAAATTGCTCTTCCTGATAAGCGCGGTGACTGACTGCCTCTGTCTTATCAGCTTTCAGGCCTTTTCTCTCCATCAGCCACTGCGCCGCCGCTTCGGCAAGCTCACCCGTGTCAAAAAGTCCGTGCAGGTACGTTCCGAACACATTGCCGCTGACCGTCCCGTCCTCGCGTCCGTCCTCCAGCAGGGCGAATGCATGGCCGCCCTCTCTTTCGGTGCTGCCCATATGGATCTCATATCCCTCCAGGGAGGCCCCTTTAAAAGGCCCCTGTGTGATCCGCGCGCGTGTGCGCGTCCTGGCCTTTTCTGCCGTGAAAACAGTCGAACACGGCAAAAGACCCAGGCCTTCCGACTCTCCGCCGCCTTCCGTACCTCCCGGATCGGAGACTTTCCTGCCAAGCATCTGGTAGCCGCCGCAGATGCCCAGAACGGGGCATCCCTGCTCCGCCAGCTTCCGGATCTGCCCGGCCAGGCCGGTGTCTTTGAGCCAGCGAAGGTCGGAGAGCGTGCTCTTCGTACCCGGAATGATCACCAGGTCCGGATCTCCCAGCCGGCCCGGATCGCTCACATAGCGCACACCCACCAGGGGGTGATGTTCCAGCGGGGAAAGATCCGTGAAGTTGGAGATTCTCGGAAGCCTGATCACCGCTGCGTCCAGCATCTTTCGGGAACTTCTTGCCGCAAGGCGGTCCGAGAGCGAATCCTCATCGTCGATGTCCACATCGGGCATCCAGGGAATCACCCCCAGGACCGGGATCTTAGTCAGGTCTTCCAGCATGGCGGGGCCTTCCCCCAAAAGGGAGACATCTCCCCTGAATTTGTTGATCAGAAGCCCTTTCACCCGCGCCTTCTGCTCGCTCTCAAGCAGCGCGATAGTCCCGTACAGCTGGGCAAACACACCTCCGCGATCGATATCCCCGGCCAGCAGGACCGGCGCATCCAGCATATCGGCCAGTCCCATGTTGACGATATCGTCCTCGCGCAGGTTGATCTCCGCCGGGCTTCCCGCTCCTTCGATGACGATGATGTCGTTCTCCTTTGAAAGGCTCTCATAGGCCTTTAAAATGTCCGGGATGAGTTCCTTTTTCATCGCGAAATACGCTCTGGCATCGTAGTTGCCGCGCACCTCACCGTTCACGATCAGCTGGCTTCCTATGTCGGAGGTGGGTTTTAAAAGAATCGGATTCATCCGGACATCCGGCTCCTTAAAGCAGGCTGCCGCCTGCACCGCCTGAGCCCTTCCGATCTCCAGACCGTCCGGGGTCACTGCACTGTTGAGCGCCATATTCTGGCTTTTAAACGGGGCCGTGCGAAAGCCCTCCCGGGCAAAGATCCGGCAAAGCGCTGTGCACAGCAGGCTTTTCCCCGATCCGGACATTGTCCCCTGTATCATGATGTTCCTTGCCATCCTATGCCTCCGTCCTGTCCCGTCCGCTGCCCTGAATGATCATCCTGACCGCCGTGATCAGCTTCTCGTTTTCCTCCCTCGTACGCACGCCGATGCGGTACCATCCCTTTTCCAGGCCGGAAAAGCCGCTGCAGTCACGTATGAGGATTCTTTTCTTCTTAAGTTTTTCCCCAAGGTCCGCATCAGGACTTAAAAACAGCAGGAAATTGGCTTCCCCGGGAACAACGAAGCAGCCTTCCTTTTCCAGGGCTTCCTGAATAAACACCCGCTCTCCTTTGACAAAAGAGCGCACCCTGTCCGGGTAAGCCGCATCGCCAAGTGCTGCCGTCCCGGCTGCCATGGCGATCTCACTTACGGGCCAGGGCGATCCGGCCTTTGCCATCTGCTCAAGCAGCTGCGCATCGGCGCTGATGCAGTACCCCAGCCGCAGCTTCGCCATTCCGTAGAATTTGGTAAATGCCCGCAGCACCGTGACCGGAGCCTCTTCGATCCGGCAGATCAGCGACCGGCCTTGTCCATCCTCCAAAAAGTCCATAAAGCACTCATCGACCAGCAGCCGAATCCCTTTTTGACGGCAGAAGGAAACGATTTCTTCGAGCACTTCTGCCGGCGTCGTCCTTCCTGAGGGATTTCCCGGCTCGCAAAGAATCAGCAGGTCAGGCTCGGGGCCTGTCCTAAGCCTTTCGAGCAGGGATCGCCCCGGCGTAAAAAGCGTATCGCGGCCTGTCGGATGCTGCTCGATTTTCTCACAGCCGGCCGCCTTAAGCGCCTGCGCATATTCCGAAAAAGCCGGTACCGGGATAAGGGCATGGGAAGGCCTCAGGGCAAGGCAATATCGGAAAATCAGGTCTGCGGCCCCGCTGCCGCACAAGATCTTCTCCTCTCTCACCTGGTGATGCAGCGCAAGCGCTTTCGAAAGCGCACGGCATCTCATATCCGGATAGCGGTCGGGGCCCTCCAGCGCTTCACGCGCCGCTTTCAAAGCCGGCTCCGGCATTCCGAGCACATTGACGCTCGCTGAAAAATCCAGCGGCTCCCTGCCGTATTCTTCCAAAAAGCGGAGGCGGTCACCTCCGTGTATCCTCTCCATCCGGTTCTCCTTAACGAAAAATCAAAACAGCATCCGCAAAAACGCTGTCAGCGTTCCAATCGATAAAAGGAACAGGACCGAGGCGATCTGCATCAGCGCAGCCGCCCGGCCGATATCCCCGCTTTTGGGCTTTCCCAGATCATCGCCGATCCACGGCTTATCATGAATCTTTCCGAAATAACTGGTCGGTCCTCCAAGGGCGATCTCCAGAGCGCCGGCCATCGCAGCTTCCGTCTGCGCCGAGTTGGGACTGGGGTGCTTTCTCCTGTCCCTGCGCCATATTTTCCATGCCAGAGGGGCATTTTCCCCGTGAAGGAATGCCGCCGCGATCAGTGTGAGCGCTGCCAGCCGGGACGGGACCAGATTGGCCAGGTCATCGAGTCTGGCCGGTATCCTGCCAAAATACAGGTACTTTTCATTTTTATAGCCGACCATTGAATCCATTGTATTGACGGCTTTGTAAGTCATGGCGCCGGCAGCTCCGAAAAACAGCAGGTAAAGGAGCGGCGCCGCGACACCGTCCGAGTAGTTTTCGGCGGTCGATTCCACGGCAGCGCGGATCACTCCTTCCTTCGTCAAAGAAGCCGTATCCCGGCCGACGATCCTCGAGACTGCCATTCTGGCTTCTTCGACGGTGCCGTATTCGAGCGCGCGCCGAATCTTCTTTCCTTCTGCCGCCAGTCCCTTCATGGCCAGGCACTGCCAGCCCCAGAAAATCGAGAGCCCCCACCAGAGTGCCGGATGAATACGCCGGGCCAGGTACAAAGCCCAGTGAGTGATCATCCAGGTGCCGCCCGCTGTCGTCACGGCCAGCAGCAGCGATCCGGTCAGTTCTCCTGCTTTTGATGCCGGAAGCCGGGTCCTGATTTTTTTCTCGAACAGGCTGATCCACCTGCCCATAACGACCACCGGGTGAAGCAGTCCTTCCGGATCCCCAAGCAGGGCATCCAAAAAAAGACCTGCCGCCGCGATCACCAGATACCTCATTGCTCACCCCCGCATGGATCTTCACTTTTCAGGTAGGCAGTCTCCCGGATCAATCTCAGGACCGGGACGTCGT
>JBGUOI010000173.1:0-8382 GCA_045118075.1 Porcincola sp.
TTGAGCAGGACACTCTTTGCTCCGAGAGACAGGCACCGCTCAGCTACAGGGATGATATCCTCTTCAAGTGAAAGGACGAGGGTCATATCTTCCTGACCGGCTTTCTCCTTCAGCTTTTCATAGCGGGGCCGATCGATCAGGAAGCAGATCTCCTCGAAGCTGGGCACGAAGAAATCAATATGCGGCAGCGTGCGCGCCAGAATGCTTTTCCAGTCGGTGCGCCCGGTGGCCGAATCAGGATCCACCGCCGCCAGATCGAGGCTGGTGGCAATGCCCATACCGGCCAGACGCCGGAACATGGTTTCCATCGCTTCTCCGCCGTTTTCGTACATTTTCGCCATCAGCGTAGGATATCCGAAATGGAACAGCGATGCTTCGGAAAGCATCTCATCGGTGATCTCGGTCCCGTCAAACGTATCGTTTGCGCCGGGACAATGCAGGAAGATCCGATCGATCCCAGGCGGAGCGATCACCACAGAATAGCTGGTCGTCTCCCCGGGTGCCGTAATAAGACCGTCCCCCGCGCCATACCGGTCCAGCACGCTTCGGATGATAAGTCCGAACTCGTCATCACCCACTTTCCCGAGAAGGCTCACATCGGCTCCCATCAGCTTCATGCCAAGTCCCGTGTTGGCCACGCTTCCGCCGGAGTGAATGTCCGGTGCCATCGTCTGCAGAAGCGTACCAGGCCTGAGCAGTTCACCGATGTTCTTCGTCCTGGTGCCGGTGTCGGGAAAGACCGGTGTGATGTCGATACAGATATGTCCCGCCGCAATTGCTTTTTTCATGATCCATCCCCCGTTTTTAAATTTCTATGAAGCCAGTACCTTCGTGATCTCCCTTACATCCCGGTGCCTGAGTTTTCTCGGTTCAAACCGGATCAGGTGATAGACGACCTGCATCACGGTGCCCGCACCCAGCGTGCTGATCACGGTCCCGATGCCTACAGGCCCGCCCAGCGCAAACCCTGCCGCCAGGACCACCGCCCACAGCGCGATCTCGACCACACCGATCGGCACCTTCGGCGCTCTTCTTCCGAGGCCGATCAGCAGGGCGTCCCTCGGACCGCAGCACTGCTCGCATGACATGTAGATCCACATACCGATCGCCATAAATACGAACCCTGTCAGCATGATCACGATCCCCAGCCACACGCTTTTGTTGGGCGGCAGCGGATTGATCGAATTGAAAAGCTGGACGAAATTGCCCGTGAGCAGTGCGTCGATCAGCGTCCCGAACCCGATCCGCTCTCCTAAAAGAAGATCGATTCCAACGATGATAAGCGCCATGATCGTCATGGCGATCCCGTAGTTGAGCGGTGTGTGACCGGCAATTCCCATCCCCAGGCAGTCCCAGGGAGCAAGTCCGATGTTGGCAAAAATAGTCAGGTGCACGCCGAAGGCGAACACGAAAAGTCCTGCAGCGATCTGCAGCCATTGCAGGAGAATCTTTTTCTTACTCATCAACAGATACATCCTTACTTACATTACTAACATTCTCGCTGACAACAGCCGCGCCTAGAATCAGCACCGCGCCGATCACGCCGGGCAGGGTCAGGTGCTCATGAAGAATGAGCGCCGACAGAATAAGCGCCGTGAGCGGGTCCAGATAGCTTAAGAGCGCGATCGTCTGAGCCTCCAGATCGTCCATGCTGCCAAAATAAAGTGCATAGGCCAGGCCGGTGTGCACCAGACCGACCACCAGCAGCATGATCCACCCTCTCACACCCATGGAGACCGGCTCAGGAAGCCCGCTGATCAGCAGGTACGGGATCATCACCGCCCCGGCGGCGAGCAGCTGGATAATGGTCTTTTCATACACATCCACATCCCGGACAGTCTTGTTCAGGATAATGACCGATGCGTACAGCACAGCGGCGCCGAGTCCGAATAAGATGCCCTTAATGCTCCCGCCGGAGCTTCCCGGCGACGAGATCAGCACCATGCCGCAAACGGCGGCAGCCAGACACAAAATCTTCCTAAGTGTCAGCTTTTCCTTAAAAAGCAGCGGGGAGAGCGCGACCACGATCACCGGCTGCATATAATAACATAAGGTAGCGATCGACACCGACGTATAATTGTACGCCTCAAACAGCAGGATCCAGTTGAAGCCCATCGCCACGCCGGTCAGCGCCAGACGGGCGATAATACTCCCCTTCAGGCCGTGCCGGATCTTCCCGCCGCGCAGTTTCACAAATACGGCCAGGAATACGGCGCCCATCAACCCCCTGGCCGAAGCCAGCAGCGAAGATTCAATGGGGATAAATCTGCGGAAGATGCCGATCGTTCCGAAGATCAGCATTGAGCCGGTCAGCATCATCAATGACCGGGTATTTCTTTTTGATTTCATTTTTATAATAGCCGAAAGCTGCGTAATAAGCCGCAATGAAAGCTGAAGCCGGCAAAGGTCTTCTTCGCCGGCTTCGAAACTGGCTGGCCCTGCGGTCAGCATTTTTCTCCTGCCGCCCTAAGTCTTATTCCACATAGGAGATGCAGGCCTTCTGGAATTTGAGCAGCGTCCTCATCAGCTCGTCATCGGTGGTATTAACCGTCAGTTCGCCGTTGATCACACTGTCGCCAAGGGTCTCTGTCAATGTCCAGAATTCTCCGGGGTACTGCCCCTGCGGGATAGAGTATTGAAGTTGAGCAGCCAGCGCCGAGAGCGCTTCATCTGCACGGACCACTTCACTGTTCTGCGCTTCCTTATTGGATGGCCCCCACCCGACTGCTTTAAAACGCTCAAGCTGGACTTCGCCGTCGGAGAGCCATTTAGCAAGGGCATCACAGGCCATCAGCTTATTCCCGTCTTTCTGGGGTTTTATGCCCAGAAGCTTGAAGCCGCCGAAGCCGCTCATCTGGTAGGTTTTACCGTCGCTGCCTTTAAAAGTGGGAAGCTTCGCACAGGCATAATTATCGCCGAAAAGTTTCTGTGCATCAGCGCTGTCCCAGGTGCCGTCCACGATGGCTGCGCAATTGTCTGCTTCCTTAACGGTCCCTACGTTTTGAAAGGCAGAAGAATCGTTAAGTTCAATGATCTTTTTCAGTGCCACCAGTCCCGGAACAGACGCGTAGTTGATATTGCAGGAAATGAAGTTGCCGTCATTGTCGATATCATAGGTCAGATAAGCGCCGGTCGCAAAGAAGAACGCCGTCTGATACCAGCCGGAGTTGATCTGCATGCAGAAATATTTGCCGGCCGCTTCACAGTCGGAGAGGATTTTCTCAAGTGTTGAAGGATCGGAGACAATACTCTTGTCATAGTACAGGAAATACCCGTTGTCGGATGTCATCGGATAAGCGTAAAGGATATCACCGACCGTCGCGGCAGCCACGGCACCTGCATCATTTTCGTTCCGAACAGTCTCATAATTGTACGGGACCACCTCTTCAAGAACATCCGCTGAAACAAGACGCGCGATCTGGTCCTGAGAAAAAACATAGATATCTGCACCGGTCTTCGCATCCTTGATCATGTTGTCCGCCGCTTCGTCTTCGCCGACAGGCTCAACAACATAATCATAGTCCGCGAATTCAGGGTTCGACTCTTTAAAAGCCTCGATCTGCTCCTGCGTAAAACTGACCACATTGTCGGCCACCCAGACCTTCAGCTCGTCCGCACATGCGCCCGCCCCCATGGCCGCAGTCAGAGCCGCCGCCATGAGCGCGGCAGCCAGTTTCTTTTTCATGACAAATAATCCTCATCT
Organism: Porcincola sp.; assembly: GCA_045118075.1. Classification (GTDB taxonomy): domain Bacteria; phylum Bacillota; class Clostridia; order Lachnospirales; family Lachnospiraceae; genus Merdiplasma. The sequence continues at coordinate 3,704 of JBGUOI010000173.1, forward strand.
ATACGATCAAACAGCTGTAAAAGCCATCTGCTAATAAGATACTTTACCCTAAAAAAGAGATTATCATCACCACCAAAACATGTCAAATAATCAATGGATTTATTGATTTATTTACACTATACTTTTGATAACACAGAACCTTTTCTGTTATCTTTTTCAGGAGGTAATTACTATGAACACTGCAAAATGGATCTGTGCATCGCTCTCTCCCATGGATGCGGTGCCGGACTTTTTCAAAACCTGGCGCTGCCCGGCCAGCCGAAAGATAGAGCAGGCCAAACTGAAGATCACTGCACTGGGCGTTTATGAGGCCTCCATCAACGGCAGCCGCGTCGGAACTTTTATCATGGCACCTGGCTGGACAGCCTACGAAAAGCGGCTGCAGGTGCAGTGCTATGACGTGACGAACCTGCTTTGCGGCACCGGTGAAAACAGGATCAGCGTCCTTGTAGGCAAAGGCTGGTACAGCTCTCCGATGCCGGGCTGGTTGGAATCGGAGGATAAAAAAAGAAGGCGGGAGCGACACAACGGCCTGCTGGCCAAGCTGACCATCCGCTATGAAGGCGGTGAGACACAGGTGATCGCCACCGATGAGACCTGGCAGTGGCGCGAGAGCCGGATCCGCTTCAGCGAGATCTATGACGGTGAGCACTATGACGCTTCCTTCGAGCCTTCTGAAGACGGCTGCCCCGTGACCTGCTTCGAAGGTCCCGGCAAAGGGATCCTCATCCCGCAGGAAGGCGAGGAAGTGTTGGAGATGGAGCGAATCCGCCCCCGTAAGATCTTCCGTACCCCTGCGGGCGAACTTGTGGTGGATTTCGGCCAGGAGATCACGGGCTATCCGGAGTTTACCGTGGATGCCCGCGGCGGGGAAGAAATCTGCATTCAATGCGGCGAGGTCCTCGATAATGAAGGAAATTTCTATAATGCAAACTACCGCAGCGCCAGATCTGAGATCCGCTATATCTGCCGCAGCGGGAAACAGACCTGGCACCCGCATCTGACTTTCTTCGGTTTCCGCTACCTGAAGCTGGATCCTTACCCCGGCGAGCCGACTGGCGATGACATCACCGGGATCGTCGTGTACTCGAACATCCGCCGGACCGGAAAGATCCGCAGCGGCCACGAGAAGCTTGACCGTCTGCTCTCAAACATTATCTGGGGCCAGAAAGGGAATTTCCTGGATGTTCCTACGGACTGCCCGCAGCGCGATGAGCGCCTTGGCTGGACCGGCGACTGCATGGTCTTTACCAAAGCGGCGACCTTAAACTTCGATGTGGAGCGTTTTTACAGCAAATGGCTGGCGGACCTGCGCGCGGAACAGTACCCGGACGGCGGCGTCTGTCACGTGGTTCCCAATTATCTTCCCGACGAAACACCCACCTGCGGCTGGGGTGATTCCGGCGTCATCTGCCCCTGGCAGGTCTACCAGACCTACGGGAATATGCAGATACTTACGGATTCATTCGACAGTATGAAGCGCTGGGTGGATTACATCACTAATATCACCACGACTCCGGATCTTTGGACCGGCAGCACGCATCTGGGCGACTGGCTCGGGCTCGACGCACCGTACGGCAGTTATAAGGGATCTTCCCGGGAAGACCTGATCGCAACCGCCTTTTATGCCAACGCAGCTGATCTGGTGACTAAGACAGGAAGAATCCTCGGAAAAGATATGAGTGAATATGATGCGCTCCATGAGAGGATCAAAACAGCCTTCCGCAAAACCTTCCCGGCCTATGAAACGCAGACGGAGCATGTGATCGCCCTGTGGTTCGGCCTGGCCGGGGATCCGCAAAAGACCGCCGCCGATCTTGCCCGGATGATCCATGAAAACGGCGATGCATTAAAGACCGGTTTCCTGGGGACGCCCTACCTGCTGCATGTCCTGTGTGATCACGGCTATGAACAGCTGGCCTGGACACTGCTTCTGAGAGAAAAATACCCATCCTGGCTGTTCAGCGTGGATAAAGGCGCCACCACCGTGTGGGAGCACTGGGACGGGATCGATGACACCGGCCGCTTCTGGAGCGTGGATATGAACTCGTTTAACCACTATGCTTACGGCGCCGTGATCGACTGGGTATATGAAAAAGCCCTTGGCATCCGTCACAGTGAGGACGCCGCAGGCTTTACATCTCTTATTTTTGAACCGCATCCCGACGAGCGCGCCGGATGGATGGAAGCTGAACTCGATACCCGCAGCGGACATATCCGGGCCGCCTGGCGCTATACACAGGGAAGCGTGCGGATCGAGCTCGATACGCCGGTGCCCGCCAGAGTGATTTTGAAGGGAAAAGAAAAAGAAGTCAGTGCCGGAAGCTACATCTTCTGGATCTGACCCGCCGTCATGCCGGCCGTCATCCCGCTGCTCCACGCCCACTGGAGGTTATAGCCTCCGCACGGACCGTCGATGTCCAGAATTTCACCTGTCAGGTACAGTCCGGGGCAGAAGACAGACTCAAGAGTGCAAGCGTCCACTTCGGCCAAAGAGATGCCGCCGATACAGATCTGGGCACGGGAAACCTCCCTGACTGCGTCAACGGTCAGGGAAAGATGCTTGATCAGGGCTGCCAGCCTTGCGGCGGCCGCCTTGTAAGCATCTCCGCCGGCTTTTACATCCGGTCTGCGCATCGAGTCTGCCAGGCCGGATCTTTTTACGAGGTAGGCCGCCACTTTTTCATGGGTAAACCCACTCATAAGCCTGGTAAGCGAGCCTGCCCCATCGGTTCTGCAAAGAAGATCCGCCAGCCTTGCGCAGATCTTTTCTTCTTCATACCCGGGAAGCAGGTCCACGCTGACCGTCATCGGACAGGATTTTGAGATGCCATAGGCAAACCGGCTGACGTTAAAGGCCGGAATGCCTGAGATCTCAGAGGCAGTCCACTGAAGTTCTCCCTCATCGCGGGCAGCTTCCTGCCCGGTCCTCCCATCCGACAAGACCACTAAAGCTCTCGTTCGTGCCCCTTCACACATTCTTATATCAGGATCCGTGCAGTGAAGCGCTGTCAGAGCAGGCTGCGGATCCGTCACCGAGTGTCCGAGTTTTCTCAGCGCGGTGAGCACACCGCCCTTTTTCTCATCAAAAGTCCCCGGCATCCCCGCCCGGCTGCCGCCGGAAACGATGACTGCCTTTGAGCAGTAGGTCCAGCCCGGCGTTTTGACCAGCCAGGCTCCCATATCCTTATCAAACTTCAGCCCGGCCGCTTCCGAATTATAATTCGTCCGTACCTTAAGCCGCTCCAGTTCCGCCGTGAGCACATTCAGCACGGACTGTGCCTGGCCGGAAGCCGGATAAACACAGCCGTCCCTGTCCTGAATCATCAGGCCCAGTTCCTCAAAAAACCGCAGGGTCTCCGGTACTCCGAACCGGCCAAGTACCTGCTGAGCGACCGTTTTCGCGGCCGCTGCATCACTGACCGAGTGATAGGCAAAGGGCAGATCCGGATCCAGGTTCGTCAGGTTGCATCTCCCGTTGCCGGTCAGCAAAAGTTTTCGCCCGGGTCTTTTCTCCTTCTCGACGATACGCACCTTCGCCCCCGCGCGCGCTGCCGCGATCGCCGCCATCATCCCGGAAGCACCGGCCCCGATCACCAGGACATCGTCTTGCTTATCGTTCATCATCATTCTCCCCTCAGTACATGCTGTCCAGCCAGATCTCGTACGTAACCAGTGTGTGTCCGTTCATCAACTCCCGGGCAGGATCCGAGTCGCCGAACAGGCTGATCAGGTCGTACATGGTCCTCACACCCTCGGTGACGTTCTCCTCCGCGGCTGCCTCTGCCTCATCCAGGTCGCTTTTTTCCCGGACTTCAATACCGACTGCCTCCCGGATATCGCTGATCAGCGTGCTGTTTGCTTCCAGGAACAGATCCCACTCCGGACTCCGGTCTTCTATGGCAAGCGCCGTGCGCTGGGCCTCGTTGATATCGCGGATAAGCTTTTTCCAGAGGACGAACCTGCCCTCCTTTAATTTATCCATCGCCTCATCAAGGTCATCCCAGCTTTCGATAGTGGTTCCGGTCGACCGCTCCATCTGGTCGATCAAAAGCCCGTGCAGCGTTCTCCAGCTCTCCCAGACCCACGAAGGCATATCTTCGCCGCCAAGCGCCCTGCGCTCCCAGCGAATCACCCTAAGCAGGGAAGCGTCCGCCTCAAAGCCTTCGCCGAGCAGGATACCCGCAGCCATCTCCCATTTGATCATTTCGATCTGGCCCAGCACCCTGAGCTCACGCCTGAGAGTCTCATGGACCGTGTCCGCCGCAATGCGGGCATACATTAGGCCCGCGCGGATATACTGATGCTTCTCCAGGTATTCCTCCAGCTTTACGATGTTTTCATACTGGCCGGCCCGGGCTTCACTGCGGGCATCTTCAAGGATAGAGCGGCTCAGGTTTCCGGTGATCTGAGAAAGATCCCTCATCAGCCCGTAAAACCCGATTCTGTCCGAAATCAGCACCGTCGCCACCATCACATCGAGCAGCGCCTGGTTGGACCCGATCCTCGCCTCTTCCACCGTAGGCATGAGGTGGTAGAGCAGGCTGATAAGATCCTTCGGGGAAAACGCTTCGTAATTCGTGCCGGTCACTGTCCGGAAGCGGCGCATCATCTCATAATAGGTACCGTCTTCATCAGAAAGTGTAATGGTCGTTCCGTACCGGTCAAAATTCCAGCCC
>JBGUOI010000174.1:0-5974 GCA_045118075.1 Porcincola sp.
AAAGCCCGGGCAGGTACTGTATTGCCCTTTTTGCAGAAATCACCTCCGACAACTGGGAAATTACGGATTTTTTCTGCAAAACCGGACAGATGATCACCCTCCCGGAGATAGAAGAGCTTCTTCGAGACTACAAAAAAGAAACTTTGTACATCCGCTTTGGCGAACATGACCTGTTTGCACCGGAATACCCGATCGCCCACAATATCCACCGGGCACTGGATGACATTCACGGTTTCTGTGAGTCAAGCGATCCGGATGTACGGAAAGCAGCCAACTCCTTCGCCGGCCTGCTCCGTATGATTCCGGAGGATTGGACGCAGGAACGTCTTGAGGCGGGCGCATTCTGGCTTTACTAGGCCTTTCACTCGTACAAATGGGAGGAACTTATGGTTTCAAGCAGGAAAACAGATATTATCTGCCTGATTGGATTGATCTTGATGCTTCTGCTGACGTGCCTGCTCATGTACGGAGAGACTTTGGGTATCCGGCCTGCGGCAGATGAAAATGCAGGAGCTGATGCGGGGAATAAATACTATACCGACAATGACCTGAATGGCAGCTGGGATACGTCCCGGGCGGTCCGGATCACACTTAAAGGCAATTCTGCTTCGGTCAGCGGAGGCGGCGCCTACTTTTATGATGACTGCGTGGTCATCAAAAACGGCGGGTACTATCTGGTTACCGGTGAACTTAAGGAAGGCAGAATCATTGTGGATGCCGACAAGTCTTCAAAGGTATGGGTCATGCTCAGTTCAGCCGGTGTGCATTGTTCCGATAATGCTCCATTTGCTGTTGAACAGGCTGACAAAGTGTTTCTGACACTGGCAGAGGGGACTGTAAATTACCTGACAGCCGGGGATAAATACAATGAACAGGCACTTGCTCAAAATGTGAACGGCGTACTCTGGTCGAGGGATGATCTGACGATCAACGGTACCGGCACGCTGCATGTGGGCGGCGGGATTAAGCATGGGATAAAATGCAATGATTCGCTTGTGATCAGCGGCGGAAATATTGAGATCGAATGCCCCGGGGATGCGCTTCATGCCAATGACAGCCTGCATTTTACAAATGCGGATATGTCAGCCATGGCGGGAGACGACGGCCTGAAATGCGATAGAGAAATCAGGATAGACGGGGGCAGCATCATGGTCAACGCCCGGAAAGATGTGATCGATCCCGGAGGTGAAAATGATGGCGGTCTGCATCTTAACGGGGGCTGCATTGTGGCCGCCGGAGGCAGGCCCGTGACGGAGACATCAGCTGATCAGCCGGCGCAGGGCAATATCAGACTGATACTTGAAGAGGAAATGGCTGCGGGCTCGGTACTTACAGTGAGCAAACCGGGAGGAGATGTGATTCTTGAGAGAGAGATTCCCGGAAGCTTTTGCGCAGTGTTCATCAGCTCCCCGCAGATCGTAGAAGGAGAAAAATATACGGTCAGTATCGGAGAAGCCTGTCGGAAAGAGATAGAGATGACCTCGCTGAGTGTTGCCGCCGATGCATTTGAAAACAGAGCCGGAAGGATTTCATTAGCTGCGGGTGGCGTAGACGGTCCGCTTTTTGTCGCTCCTTTTGGTGTTGAAGCCGGGGATATCGACGTTGTTTACCTTCATCAAAAAGAGGACGTATATTATCTGTTTCTGCCTGCCGGTACGGATCTTAAACAGGCTAAAGTATTTTTTACTGCGCAGGAGCCTGTCTATATTGACGGCATCAGCCTGGAGTCTGGCGGCAGTGCGGCGGCGTTTACGGAAGGGGAGCATATTTTGTCGTATGCGGATGAGTCTTTTCCTTTGACGGTGTGCATCTCCGATGGACTGCCTGCTCTTTTCATTGTTACCAGAAAAGGCGGACTCCATAAAATTCATAAGGATAAAAACAACAAAGAGCCGGCGGCTGTGAGAATCTATGAAGACGGACTTCCAACAACTGATCAGCAGCTTGAGTATATCAAATGCAGGGGAAACGGGACTTTTGAGCTTCCTAAGAAGGCTTATACCATTAAATTTCCGGGAAACCTTCCACTGCTTGGCATGGACACAGCCAAAAAATGGGTGCTCCTTGCAAACGCTCTTGACAGATCTTTGCTGAGAAATGTTTACGGCTGGACGCTGGCGGAGGCTTTCGGCCTGAAATATTCGTCGGATTATCGTTTTGTGGATCTTTATATCAACGGTAATTACAGGGGAAATTACTGTGTCTGTGAGAAGCCGGAGGCCGGAGAAGGCCGCGTTGAGATCCGCGATCTGGATAAAGAGAATGAGAGGGTCAACCCCGGAACGGATATAAAGAGTCTTCCGGTTATCGGATCGGGTGAAAATGGCGAGGTCCGGGATGCAGCTTCGGCCGGTTCCGCCAAGTGGGTCGATCTTCCCGCCGAACCGAATGACATTTCGGGAGGATATCTTTTGGAGATCGATCCGAGGTCATTGTATAATGATGCTTCCTGCGGGTTCGTCACGGACAATGGGCAGATTTTTGTAATCCGGGAGCCTGAATATTCAGGGAAAAAGGAGACGGAGTATATCGCATCGTTTGTCAATGAAGGGGTCAATGCATTGTATGCTGAGGATGGATATAACCGGGAAGGCAGACATTACAGCGAGTACTTTGATCTTGATTCCATGGTAAATATGTATATTTTGCAGGAGCTCAGCCATAATCTTGATGCCGGTTTTGCCAGCCAGTATCTGATCAAGGAAAATGGCAGTGAAAAGGTGATTTTTGCGCCGGTCTGGGATCTTGATCATGCCTTCGGCAATTCGTTTCCCAGATATGGGGCTAATATCAACATGCCGGATATCTGGTGGGCGAATTCCATGCTTATTCCTTATTCCGAAAGCCGTTATCAGTCGGTCTACTCGGCAGCATACCGGCATGAAGATTTCAGGGAAGCAGTCCGTAAAAGGTGGGATCAGATTATAGAAGAAGACCTGATCGGACAAGTTGTTGAAAAGGGACATTTATTATCGCAGGGGCTTGCAGCTTCCGGATGCATGAATTTAATCCGCTGGAAAGAATTCGGAACGATGGAAGAAGCCCAAAAGGGATACGACGAATCTGTCAGCATCGGCGAAACGTTCATCAATGAGAGAATAAGCGCTCTCAACCGGGGCTTTAGCGCGGACAGCGCCATGCTTTATTACGACGCAAACGGCGGGCGCGGGTTTGTTTTTAACCGCCAGATGGTCAAAACAGGCGAAACCGTAGAAATTATTGACTATCAAAAAGACAGTCCGGGCGATCTGGTTCCTCCCGAAGGCGGGTATGAATTCGCCGGCTGGAATACGATGCCGGATGGGAGCGGCAAGACTTATCTGGCCGGGGACAGCATTCTCCTGGAAGAAACAGTCACGACGCTGTATGCTGTCTGGGAGAAGAATTAGGAGAAGATTATCAGGACAGACTGCGGACACATTTTTTTCACATTTTCCCGCATGGATATTAAAACGGGAGACCGTATAGTACCATGTAGCAAAAATAACAAGCAAATCCGCGATTGAACAAATCGGACACTCGCAAATCAAATTTGAATAAAACATTGAAAAAATCAAAAAGTAAATTTTCATATTGAGAAGGAAAAAGAAAAATGAAGAAAAGTATTATGGCATTTACACTTGTAACAACGTTGGCACTTGGAAGCATGGTCAGTTTTGCATCCGTAATTCCGCCCCAGGGCCCCGGACAGATCGGACTCAGCTCCGTGGTACTGTGCGACAGTTTATCATTACACACCAGCCCCGATTTTGAGTCTTCGACAACACAGACGATGAAGTATGGAGATAAGCCGATCGTCATGAACCAGTCAAACGGATGGGCGCAGGTCGTTCTCGGAGACGCTGAGGACTCTCCTTCCGGCTGGGTGAGTGCCGGATTTATCGCTGTTGACCCGGCCTGGTACCAGGTAGAGAAGGAAACAGTGGTCTATGCATGGAATGACACATCAGCCCCCAAGGTTGCGCTGCTGGATGCAGGCACGACTCTCCCCATTCTCAGAGACGACGGGGACTGGCTCGTTGTCAGCCTCAGAGGTGCTGCGGGCTGGATCAATAATCCGGACCGGGCTGCATCACAGAACAATAATACAAACACAAACAGCACGGAGACAGCACAGAACAAAACTGACAGTGGGGCAGACAAAGAAAAGCAGGAAGAGAATGCGAACCCCTGGGTCACCATCTATGCCAGGGACGGAAGCACCGCTTCGGTTCGGTTAACAAGCGGCAACATGTACGAGGATTCCGAGGGAAGATCATACGTAAAACAGGATAGTGACGGTTTCTTCTACTGCACCAACACGGATGTAAAGTATGCTTTAGATCCGACTCAGTGGACCGGCGAAGCCTATGGTGAGAATGAATTCCCGAATGAGGCGGATTCAACGGGCACAGACTACGGCGAGAACCAGGATACATCCAATGGTGAGATGACACCTGAAGAATTAGGCGAGAACTGAAATGATACTTAATAACAAGCCGGATCTTTTTAGAATGAGATCCGGCTTTTTTGATTCGAAGGCGTTGTCATCATTTCAAAAAGCAGCACTGTGAGAGTCCGGTGCCGGTGATTGTCAAAAAACCAGGGGATCAAGGCCGTCATCCACATAGGTCAAGGCGGTATGCTTTAATCCATTTATTTGTTCATCCGAAAAGAGCCCCGGCAGGTAAATAACAGAGAACAGAATCCTGGCTGAGGAAACAGCCGTAATCTGACGCTCCGCCTTTCGAAGGAGCTCCTCATCCTCCGTATCCAGATAGCTGCGTAAAAAGATGTCCCAGATACGCGCAGTTTCTTCCTTTGTAAAATTCTGCAGAAGCCGGTTGTTCTCCCTGTTTTCGGACTCGGCTGACATATGATAATTCGTACACATGGATGTCAGATCAAAAACCGGATGTCCGGTCCCGCAGGTCATCATATCGATGAAAACGAGTTCCCCGCCCTGAACCATGACATTGCCGGGGTGACAGTCCCCATGAATAAATGTGCTTCGGTCAGGAATGCTCTCAAATAATCTTTGAAGTTTCTCTATTTCCTCTTTAGTGCAGAAACCATCCAGCAATGGGACCATACTAAGAGAATCTGTCTTGATATTCGGAAATTTCAAAGTATCCACTTCTGTCTTATGCATTTTCTTTATCGAAACAGCAAACTTGCGGATGTAATCATCAAGGTGTTCCTTATCATTCTCGATCACAGTAAGGAAATCCTCGGCATCCAGCAGTTCGTATACTGCGCCGTAACAGTCTCCCACCTGGACCACGTCATAAGAAATTGCTGTAGGTATGCCGCTTACGAAGGCATTTTTGCACAGTTCGTTCTCCCTGCGGATAATGTCCGGACTGGTACCGGGGTTGAACACCTTCAGCACCATCTCCCTGTCCAGGCGGTAAACTGTCGCGGTATTGCCTCTCCCGATGATCTCAAGTCCTTCTGCACTGACAGATCGAAGAACTTTCTGAACGTCAAATAACTCGGTAAAACCGGTCATTTCGAATATCTCATAGACTGGTAAAGAAACATTCTTCACAGTGATCGGATCTTCACTGTGCCTGCGCAGCGCCATTAATGCGCGCAGGCCGGCAGAGGAAATGTATTCCAGATTTTCCGCATCCAGGACAATGACAGCCTCCGGATACTTCCTGACGGTTTCCAACATTGCCGCTTCTGTTTCCGCTGCATTATTGGAATCAATTTTGCCTTCCAGATACAGTGTCAAAATATTGTTTTTCAAATCTGTTCGCATAATGCCCTCTTAAATTAAATAATACTTATCGATCGGGATCTGTCAGGGAGAAAAGCTGATGGATATGTAATACAGCTGTCATGCAGTGTGCACTTATCAGCATTGAGTATATATTGATGACATATCGATGTCAATTTACGGAAAAACCGGTTCAAACTATGACGGCATGTCTTTGAATAAACAGCTGGCGCATCCCCGGGAGTCGGGGAATAAGTCAAAGGATAAAGA
>JBGUOI010000175.1:0-4179 GCA_045118075.1 Porcincola sp.
GCCTCCTGCGCATCCCGCAAAATCTCCTCCGGGAAGCCGAAGGCTTTCAGCAGCGCCAGTGCATTACTTTCCCCGCCCTGCCCGGGAACTTTGTGAAATATTTCAGCACGGCTTCGGATGCCGCCAGCCGTTCTTTCTGGTTGGTACCCTTTAGGATCTCATCGATTCCATCGGATTTTCCCGAACCGGGAATAAAAATAATTCAATATCCGTTTCTTTCTGCCGGAAAGCATAAAGTTCCTTCCTATCCTTTCATCTACAGACAGATCCTGTTTTGTTATCTCTATCGACAGAATACAAATAAAATATTCCGTTTTCAAGCAGAAGATCTTATACTGTTATCGACGGCATAGATCAATCTTGACGGATCGACAGCCCGTCATCTAAAGGAGGAGAATATGAAGACCAGAAATTTCAAAGAAGAACTTCTGTATGCCAGGGATCACAAATACGCCGTCGGCGCATTTAATATTTTTAACTATCTTTCAGCCCGGGCGGTGATCAACGCCGCTTCCGATCTGGATATGCCGGTCATTCTTCAGACCTCGGTCACAACGGTTAAGCAATTCGGTCCTTCGGAACTGGGCAGCATGCTTGAGCAGCTGGCCCTTAATGCACCGGTCAATGTCATCATCCATCTGGATCATTGCACCGATATCGATCTTGCCAAAGCCTGCGTCGATTCGGGCTGGGATTCGGTCATGTTTGACGGCTCGAGGCTGCCGCTTGAAGAAAATATAGCCGGATGCCGCGAAGTCGTCTCCTATGCCCACAGCAAAGGCATAATGGTGGAAGGTGAACTTGGCAGGATAGGCGGCGTGGAAGATTTGATCGCCGTAGATGCAGCGCAGGCTGTCGGTGCAGACCTGAGTGAATCGATCCGTTTTGTCCGCGAGTCCGGCATTGATGCCTTCGCTCCTGCCATCGGCACCGCACACGGCGATTATAAAGGAACTCCTCATATCAACTACGAATTGGTGGAAAGCCTTGGCAAAGCCATCGACACACCAATCGTTATTCATGGAGGCACCGGACTTTCCGACGAAACATTCCGGCGGCTGATCAGCCTCGGTGCAGCAAAGATCAACGTATCCACTGCCATCAAACACGGTTATATCGATGGAAGCAAAGAATACTTAAAGGCGAATCCGGATAAGCTTGATCCGCTCAGCTTTGACCGGTATCTGAACGATTCGATCAGGAACGCAGCCGAAAGACACATGAAGGTGTTTTCTTCGGAAAGAATTATGGGGTGATCAGTATGAACCAATATAAAGCAAATTACCCTGTCGACCTTCACAGTCATACTAACCGTTCAGACGGCGCAGATTCTCCTCAGGAACTGATCGATCATGCCGCCGGCTGCGGTGTCAGGATACTGGCTCTTACTGATCACGATATCCGTCCTCCTAAGGATATCCTTCTGGATGACGGCTGCTTGGCGGACGCAGTCGAATATGCACGCTTGAAAGGCCTGACCCTCCTTCGCGGCATTGAAGTCTCCTGTGAAACAACGGCTGAGGACTGCCATATCGTCTGTCTCGGATGTCGTTGGAATGACCCCTGGTTTGATGTTCTGGAAAAATCCGTCATTGCCTCCAAGCTGAAAAGCTATCAGGAACTGGTCAACAGATTGGCTCAGGACGGTATGCCTGTATCCTGGGAAGAAGTTCTGGACAACCAGGGGCATCCTGTCGCAGAAGAAAACGTCCAGAAAAAAATGATCTTCGAGTTGATGGGAAGGAAAGGAATAACAAAAGACTGGAGCGAAGCCAAGCTTCTTGTCAAAAACACACCTCGTTACAATATAGAACGGGAAAAACCTGATCCCCTTAAGGTCATCGAAGAGGCGCATCGGACCGGAGGAATTGCCATCATGGCTCATCCCTATCTGGTCAATGAGCCGGTTCATCTCCCTTCCGGAACCATGTCTCGCGAACAGTATATAGACCGGCTGATCGAGGGAGGACTTGACGGTATAGAAGCCTGCTATACCTATTCGAAAACAAGCTACAGCGGAACGCTCTCGCAGGAAGAAATCGAAGCGCAGGTACGGGATCTTTATTCCGGCCGCGTCAGCATCATCTCCGGCGGATCGGATTATCATGCCGATGCGAAAAAAGGCGCCAAAAAAGTGCGCGAGACCGGAGAATGCGGCATCACACTGGAATACTTTATGAGTAATCCTGTCCTCTGCTCTCTCCTGCCATGAAAATGACAGCGTGCAGCAGATGACGCTTCTTTGTTTCACCTATGGAAAGGTTATAGATAATGCTTAAAATGAAAAATCTGTTCCGTGAAGAATCCGCCTACAGGGCATTCTTCCTTTCTCTGCTGATTACCGGCCTGGCTTATGGACTCTACAAAGGAATGATCGACAACTATATGGCAGAGATCGTCTCCATGGGTGAATTTGACCGCGGAGTAGCTGAATTCTTTCGTGAACTGCCAGGCCTACTGCTGATATTCATCCTGGCTGCCTTCTATCAGCAAACTGCAGAAAACCTGTATAAGGCAGGAGCTGTCATTATGCTCATCGGCATGCTTATGCTTCCCGTCTTTCCCCCTACAAAAGTCCTGGTCACGCTGGCCATCTGCGTTTACTCCCTCGGAGAACACATCCAGCTGGGCATGAAAAACACCCTTACCCTGGAATACGCGAAACCGGATAAGGGCGGGGAGGCGCTCGGACAGCAAAACGCAGTTTCCCATATCGGAACACTGAGCGGCTATCTGGCGGTCATCATTCTGTTTTCAATATTCGGTGCCGGAAACCTTTATAAACCCTTCTTTTGTATAGCCTGCGTCTTTATGCTCGCTGCCGTGCTTTATGCGATGCGCATTAAGGGAAACAGCCGTACGGACCAGAATGCAAGGCGTTTTTACTTTGCACGAAAATTCAGGAAATACTACATGCTTGAGGTCTTCTATGGCGCCCGCAAACAGGTCTTCTTTACCTTCGGTCCCTATGTGCTTATCCTCTTTTACGGGGCAGACGCAAGAACCATCAGCATACTGTTTGCCATCTCGGCCATCTGCTGTTACATTTTCGCGCCGTTGATCGGCAAGATCATAGACCGCCTGGGATATAAGATCGTCATGATCTCGGATACACTTATTCTGGTGATCGTATGCTTTTTCTACGGTTTTGCTCACCACCTGTTTCCCATGCGTATTGCCTTCATTATCTGCTGTGTCAATTATATTCTTGACTCGATCATCTCCCTGGCCTCGATGGCTTCCAACGTTTATGTGCAGGATCTTTCCGACAGTCCGGAAGAAATGAAAGCGACTATTTCGACCGGTGTCTCCGTAAATCACATGATCACCCTGCTGATCGCCTTGTTCGGAGGATGGATCTGGCAGACGCTCGGAATTGAGACGCTTTTTATTCTCTCCGCTGTTTTGGGTCTGTGCAACAGCGCTTACGCGGCTACGATCAATACCCGCAGATCTGCTTAGTCAATGCCAAAACGGGCATCATATTTCCGAATATAACAGGGGCTCCTTTACAGGAGCCCTTTTACAAATTCTTCAACCTCTTTCATGTCAGCTGTCGGTTCGAAACGGGCGGCGACATTGCCATCCCGATTGATAATGAACTTTGTGAAATTCCACTTTATATCCGGCTTCTTGTCCCATTCCGGGTCAGCCTGCGCGAACATATTCTCTAAAAGTTCTTTATACGGATGCGGTCCGAATCCTTCAAAGCCCTTCTGGGATTTCAAGTATGTGTACAGCGGCAGTTCGTTCTCTCCGTTCACATCCGATTTCTTCATCTGCGGAAACGTGGTGTTGAAATGCACGGTACAAAACTCGTGAATCTCATCATCCGAACCGGGAGCCTGTCCTCCGAACTGGTTGCAGGGTATATCCAGAATCTCAAGTCCCTGGTCATGATAATCCTTGTACATCTGCTCAATGGGGGCATACTGCGGAGTGAACCCGCATCCTGTCGCTGTGTTGACCACCATAATAACTTTACCCTTGTAATCAGCCAGATTCAGCAGTTCACCTTTTCCCGTAGTAATTGTGTAATCGTAAATCATTTTAATACCTCCATTCAGACTTCCGTTTACATACATCATACTTGATAACGTAAAATAAGTTTCGCAAATTCATAAAAAGATAGACATGGTCTATCACCGCTCGGTAAGATTGAGTTACCACACATCAATT
>JBGUOI010000176.1:0-6834 GCA_045118075.1 Porcincola sp.
GCATACTGCCATGTGCTCCTGGGCGAGGATTATTCGGATTATGTAGCTGAGATCATTATCGACGGCTACACGGATTCGATCGGAGACTATGTATCGAACCTGGCGCTTTCGCAGGGAAGAGCGTTCGCGGTGGCAGGCTACCTGCTCGGGACGGAGGGAGCTTTCCTGAGCGAGGAGGAAAGCAGACAGCTGCATGCGAAGCTCAGCGCCAACGGAAAATCCATGAGCAACCTGAAGGTCACTGCTGACGGTGTTGAGGATCCGGAGGCCAGCCGCCGTGTAGAGATCAAGTTCAGGCTGACCGACGAGGAGATGCTGTCTGAACTTCAGCAGCTGATGAAAGAAAACCGTGTTGGGGAGGAGACAGCAAGAGGATGAGTAACGATAAGAGCAGTTCAAGAGCATTGTATCCGGAGCTGCTGCGCGTTTTCGCCTGCCTGGCGGTGATCCTGATCCATACGCAGAACCGCGGTGCCTCAAGAGTCCTTGTATTTGACCGCGGAACCGCGGATTATTGGCTGTCCCTCTTTTTTACTGTATATATCCGCTTCGCGATCCCCGTTTTTTTAGCTATCTCAGGTGCTTTTCTGCTGGGCAGGAAAGATGAGCCGGTCAGAAAACAGGTGACCAGGATCGCGAGGACGGCAGCGGTGCTCCTGATATTCTCGCTGCTTTATTACGTGATCGGCGTGATATCATCCGGAGAAAAGTTCCGACCGCTTGATTTTCTGAAACAGGTGTATTCCACAAATATAAATTTCGTGCTTTGGTACCTGTATACTTACCTGGCTTTTCTGGTGAGCCTGCCTCTGCTCAGGCCGCTGGCGCAAAACCTGAGCAACAGAGGCTTCCTGTATATGTTCGGGCTGTACCTTCTTATGGGAAGTCTCCTTCCGTGCATGGAAGTGCTGCTTCTCAACAATCAGGTGCATTATCACCCGCGTTTGTCGCTTGCGTGGCTTAGCGAGAATCTGGTGATTTATCCCATGTTCGGCTATTATTTCCACAACCGGCTGGATCCGGACAGGGACATTAAGGACTGGTGGTGGATCTGGCCGGCCGCGGCCGTGTCTATGGTTATTACGGCTGTTACGCTGGACCGGCTTGGAGTGCTCAGCGGCGAGGGCCTTACGATGAGGATCCTTCGCGCGTACGTGGAGAGGTTTGATCTTCTTCATGCGTCTTCCGTTTTTCTGCTGGCCAGGTGTGTGTGCACACGCCTGAAGATCCCCGGCCGGGCAGCAAAGTTCATCACTTCCGTGGGAAGCTGCGTTTTTGGAATTTACCTGATCCATGTTTTGTTTATGGGGGAGAAAAGCCTGTTTCCGAAACTGTGGAACTTCCTCAGAACATATATGGGCGGGCTGACATCGACCGTCCTGGCCAGTATATGCGTCATGATGGTCAGCTATGTGATCGTATGGGTGCTTAAAAAGATTCCCGGCATCCGGAAACTCCTGTGAATCCTTAAGGAGAATGCAGTGAAAAAGAAAATGAAAACGCCATGGAAGGCGGTAAGAAAGGTCCTCTCGAATCGACGCAGGGACCTTCTTCTGTTTTATACACTCCCCAAAGCATACCGGGCTCATATGAAAGAACCGGTGCAGAACGATAAGGTGGTTTTTGTCGAGGCAAGGCTCGATCATCTTGACAACAGCTTTGCTTACCTTTATGAGGTCCTGAAAGAAAACTACCGGGTGGACATCCATATCCACTATCTGCGGGAGACCTTTGTTCCCTACCGGGAATATGTGAAAAACTGCAAAAAGATGCTCGCTGACGCGGCTACGGCGCGCTATATCTTCCTGACGGAAGCTTCCAACGTGATCGGATGCATCCCGAAGCGGAAGGAGACGACGATCTGTCAGCTGTGGCATGCCTGCGGGGCTTTCAAAAAATTCGGGCTCAGTACGGCGGGCGAGCTGTTCGGGCCGGACCTGGCCAGCCACCGAAGGCACCCGTATTACGGGAATCTTGACCTTGTCACCGTCAGCAGCCCCGATGTGGTGTGGGCTTATGCCGAAGCAATGGATTTAAAAGGCAGGGAGGAGATCATCAAGCCTCTGGGCGTTTCCAGGACCGATATCTTCTTCAGGGATGATTTTATCAGTGCTGCTCGGGAACGGCTTTATCAGGTCTTTCCGGCAGCCCGCGGGAAAAAGGTCATTCTTTTTGCGCCGACATTCCGCGGCGGCGTATCCTTTGCGGAGACGGCCGTCGCTTTTGATCCCGCAAAGCTCGCCCCGGCGCTTTCGGATGAATATGTGATCGTGATCAAGCACCATCCGCTTATCCGCAGCCTTCCCAAGATCGATCCGAAGCTGGAAGGGAGCTTTGCCTGCGATGTCACAAAGAGCATGACCATCGAAGATCTCCTGTGCGTGAGCGATATCTGCATCTCGGACTATTCTTCCGTGATCTTTGAGTATTCCCTGTTCGAACGGCCCATGCTGTTTTTTGCCTATGACCTGGAGGAGTATTTTGACTGGCGCGGCTTCTATTACGATTATGAAACGCTTGCGCCAGGCCCGGTTTGCCGCACTCACGAGGAATTGATTCAGGCTGTCCTTGATCTTAATGAGAATTTTGACTGCGGCAGGGTACGGGAATTCAAGAACCGGTTCATGAGCGCCTGTGACGGGCATTCCACCGACAGGATTCTGGAGGAGGTCTTTGGCAGGGAGCGGGCCAAGTTGCAAAAAGACCCTTCATATGGTACTGTATAAGGTGATGTCTTTTTGGAACGGATAAGAACAGAACACTGAAGGAAGGAGCAAAAATGCCCGGTTTTTCAAAGATCATCGGCCATGACCAGGTCATCAGACAGCTTAGAAAATCGATCATTCAAAACCGGGTCGGACATGCTTACCTGATCGAAGGAGGCCCGGGAAGCGGCAAGATGATGCTGGCAAAAGCGTTTGCCGCCGCGCTTCTTTGTGAGAACAGATCAGACGGGGACAGCTGCGGCCTGTGCCGTGCCTGCCGCCAGATCCAATCGGGCAATCATCCGGATCTTATTCTGGTGAATCATGAAAAACCGACACTGATCAGTGTGGGAGAGATCCGCTCCCAACTTGTCTCCGATATCGGCATCAAACCTTACAACGGCGGGTATAAGGTCTATATCGTTAAGGACGCGGACCTGATGAACGCTTCCGCCCAGAATGCGCTGTTAAAGACGCTGGAGGAACCTCCCGCTTATGCGGTCATCCTGCTTCTTACGAGAAATGCCTCCGCGCTTTTAGAGACGGTGCGCTCCCGCTGCCTGCGTTTGAACCTGGAAGGGCTTGACGATGCCGCGATCCAGGCTTATCTGATGGATGAGATGAAACTCCCGGATTACCAGGCCAGGCTGATCAGTGCATTTGCCGGGGGCAGCATCGGAAGAGCGGCCGATCTGGCCGGCTCCGAGGATTTCATGGAACTTAGGGAGAGCGCGTTAAGGACTGCCATTACAGCCCATCAGATGGACTCCCACCAGATCTGGGAGGCGGTCACGGTCGCCGAGGAGTATAAAGACCGGATCCGGGACTATCTGGAGACATTGACGCTCTGGTTTCGGGATGTCCTCACTTTCAAGGCGACTCAGTCACCGGATCAGCTGGTGTTTCTTGACCGTGTGGCACGGGTCAGGGAGACTGCCTGCCGCACTTCCTATGAAGGCCTGGAGACGATCCTGCAGGCTGTCGATAAAGCTTATATTCGTCTGGGAGCCAATGTCAGCTTCAATCTGACCATGGAGCTCCTGTTTCTGACGATCAAGGAGAATACCTAAAGATGACAACGATTATTGGAGTCCGTTTCAGGGGCTCCGGAAAAGTATACTATTTCGATCCCGCCGGCCTGGAGATCCCTTCCGGGGCGGATGTGATCGTTGAAACAGCCCGGGGAGTGGAGATCGGCACCTGTGCAGGCTCCGTCAGGGAGGTTCCCGACGAGTCGATCACCCAGCCGCTGAAGAAGGTGATCAGGGTCGCGACAGCCGAGGATACTGCCCATGCCCGCGAAAGCCGGGAAAAAGAGATCGAGGCCATGGTGATCTGCAAAGAGAAGATCCGTAAACACGGCCTGGAGATGAAACTGATCGATGCGGAGTATACGTTCGATCGCAGCAAGATCCTGTTCTACTTCACCGCAGAGGGAAGGATCGATTTCAGGGAGCTGGTCAAAGACCTGGCTTCTGTTTTCCGTACGAGGATCGAGCTTCGGCAGATCGGCGTGCGCGATGAGACAAAGATCCTGGGCGGAATCGGCATCTGCGGCCGTCCGCTGTGCTGCCATACCTGGCTCACGGACTTTGTGCCCGTCTCCATCAAGATGGCAAAAGAGCAGAATCTCTCGCTCAACCCGACCAAGATCTCCGGCGTCTGCGGCAGGCTGATGTGCTGCCTGAAGAATGAACAGGAAACATATGAATACTTAAACAGCAAGCTTCCCGCAATGGGAGAGACTGTATACGCCGCCAACGGAGTCAAGGGCGAGGTGGCCGGGCTTAATGTGCTGCGGCAGCGGGTGAAAGTCCTGGTGGATGTGGACGATGAGAAAGAGATCCATGAGTTTGACGTGACGGATCTTCATTTCAAACCGAGACGCCGCAAAGATAAGAAGGAAGCGGGAAAAGCCGGCCAGGATGAGAACGCGCAGGCGGAAACACCCGGAAACACTGAGCAGAAACCAAAAGAGAACGCTCCTAAGAATAAGTCGAAAGACCGGAAGAAGAAACACCAGAAAGAGAAGGAGCGCAGCCAGGACGGACCGGAAAACAAAGATAAGGCGGATAATACGGAGAAGCCGGGCGATGAGCAGTGATATCCTGCTCGATGGTGAGCAGCTTGACGACCTGGGAAGGGAAAATTTCCGGCTGATCCAGAGAAAAGACCGTTTCCGCTTCGGAATGGACGCGGTCCTTCTGGCGGCTTTTGCCCAGGTGCATGCCGCGGAGAGAGTGATCGACCTTGGAACGGGAACCGGAGTGATTCCCATCCTGCAGCGGGCCAGATATCGCTGCCGCTCATTTACCGGGCTTGAACTGGATCCGGTCAGTGCCGATATGGCCGCCCGGAGCGTGCGTTATAATCACCTTGAAGACGATATCCGCATCGTGTGCGGGGATATCCGGGAAACCGGAAAACTGTTCGAGGCAGGTTCCTTTGACGTGGTGACTTCCAACCCGCCTTATATGACGGCAGGGAGCGGGGCGCCTCCGAAGGATGAGCATGTGGCTTATGCCCGGCATGAAGTGTGCTGTACGCTCGAGGATGCCGTGAAGGCCGCGGCCTTCCTTTTGCGGGAACAAGGACGTTTTTACCTGGTCCATCGCCCGTTCCGGCTGACGCAGATCATCTGTACTCTTGCCCGGTACCGGCTTGAACCGAAGCGGATGCAGCTGGTGTATCCGAACGTTTCGGGAGAACCGAACCTGGTCCTGGCCGAGTGCCGCAAAGGCGGCGGCCCGGGGCTTCGGATGGATCCTCCCCTGATCGTATACGGAGAGGACGGAAGGTATACGGACCAGCTGCTGGAGATCTACTATGGATAATGAACCGGGGAAAAAAGGAATGCTCTACCTGGTCCCGACACCGATCGGGAACCTGGAAGATATGACCATGCGTGCGGTCAGGGTGCTGAAGGAAGCGGACCTGATCGCGGCGGAAGATACACGAAACAGCCGCAAGCTGCTGACGCATTTCGACATCCATACTCCCATGGTCAGCTATCATGAATACAATAAATATGATAAAGCCCGGGAGTTGACGGACCGGATGCTTGCCGGGACGACGGTAGCCCTGATCACGGATGCCGGAACACCGGGTATTTCCGATCCGGGAGAAGAACTGGTGAAGATCGCCGCCGAAGCGGGAATCAGGGTCTCTTCCCTGCCGGGCGCGTGTGCGCTGACTACGGCGCTGACCATGTCCGGACTGCCGACGAGACGGTTTTGCTTTGAAGCCTTTCTTCCGCCGAGAAAAAAAGAGCGGATGGCCGTTCTGGAAGAATTGAAGAAAGAGACAAGGACGATCGTTCTGTACGAGGCTCCCCATCACCTGAAGGAAACACTGGGTCAGCTGAAGGAAGCGCTCGGGGAGCGGGATATCGTTCTTTTAAGGGAACTGACGAAGATTCATGAGGAAGCCTTGAGGATGACGCTCTCCGAAGCAGAGGCTTTCTATGAAAATACGGATCCGAGAGGTGAGTATGTCGTGGTGATCCGCGGCATCGATCCGGAGGAACTTGAGAAGGAGAGCCGCAGACAGTGGGAGGAGATGGATATTCCTTCCCATGTACAGATGTATATGCAGCAGGGTATGGACAAAAAGGCGGCAATGAAAGCGGCCGCATCCGACCGGGGCATGAGCCGGAGAGAGATCTACGCAATGCTTCTTGACGAAAAATGAGGGAGTAAGGATGAGCCTGGATACGACAACAAAAGAATCAAAGCCTGTACGGGACCCATCGGTAGACATGATCCGCTGCTTTGCCTTCATTCTGGTCGTGACCGTTCATTTTTGCCTGAGATCTGAAATGCGGGATGTTCCCGTTATCTCATGGCGGATGTTCCTGTTTTGCACGATCAGGGGCTTTGCGGTGAGCTGCGTACCGCTCTTTATGATGCTCACCGGTTATCTCCAGCGGAATAAAAAGCCGGAAGCCTCCTATTTTGTCAGGATCATACCGGTCTATACGGTCTATGTGCTGGCTTCTTTAGCCAATATCGTGTTTAACAACATATACGGGGAAGATCATGACGGACCGCACTATGTGATCATGAAGATCCTGAATTTCAAAGGCGCCAGGTATGCGTGGTATGTGGAAATGTATATCACGCTGTTTCTG
>JBGUOI010000177.1:0-18929 GCA_045118075.1 Porcincola sp.
GTCCGCCCTCATAGATTTCACCCGTCCAGTAGTCTTTCCAGCGGCAGCCCTGCGGCAGGTATACCTCGCGCACTTTTGCCGCATTTCGGATCGGGCGGCTGCCGCTTTCGTAATACATCGGTTCAAATACCGGGGCCACCAGATAACACGGGCCGAACATGTATTCATCGGTGCGGCTTACCGCTTTAGGATCGTCCGGGAAGTCAAAGGCCAGGGCCCGCATCATTATATAAGAGTCGGTATGAGCTTTTTCGGCCATGGCGAGAATATAATCCATCAGTTCATACCGCAGCCGTATAAACTTAACGATCACATCATAGAAACGGCGGTCCGCTTTCTCGAACTGCCAGGGTTCCCGGGGCGTGTCCGTCCCGTGCGAGCGGAAGATTGGCAGGAATGTGCCCAGCTGGATCCAGCGGGTGTAAAGCTCGCAGTAACCTTTATCCGCAATGCCGTCGTTGTAATCGCCGTCCCAGAACCAAAGCGGTTCCCGGCTCGTATTATTGCAGCCCCTGTTCTCATATTTGTCATTGACAACGAAGAAGCCGCCGATATCCATCGTCCAGTAGGGATGGCCGGACAGGCCCATCTTCAGACCTTCCGTCACCTGCTTTCGCATGGTGGACCATTTGGCGGTGATATCACCTGACCAGACGATGGTCCCGTAAGCCTGGCTTCCCGCCCACGCGGACCGGATCAGGTTGACCACCTTTTTCCCGGCGCAGACGCTTTCATCGCGAAGCCAGTTTTCATATATGTTCCTGGCATGATAGAGGGCGTATGCATTCAATTTTTCCCAGGGCATCGACTTTTTGGATTCGGTGACGACGCACTGATACCGCTCTTCCTCCGGTTTCTTTTTCTCCCCGCTCCAGTCCGCGTCGGAGAAGGGCTCGGCGTTGTCACACCAGAGCGCATCCGCGCCGGCGCTGAGGATCTGCCTTTTACACTGCTCAAAATACAGTGCTCCGGCCTCCGGTGAAAAAGCATCGTACGTATTCGAGTTTGGCAGAAGCATGCCGCGTTCTTCAAACTCGCGGTAATCAGCGCTCTGCGGGCTCATGTTCGGCCAGACCGAGACCATGAACCGGATGCCCTGATCGTGCAGGGAGTCGATCACTCCCTTAAGGTCAGGATAACGCGCCAGGTCAAATGTCTTTTCTCCCCACAATCCTTCCCGCCATGAATACCAGTCCTGAACCAGGCAGCTTACCGGGATCTTTCGTTTTCCAAACTGCTCCGCCACGCTTAAAAGTTCCGCTCCGCTCTTATACCGTTCCTTGCTCTGGATATAGCCGAAGACCCATTCCGGCATCGGCGAAGCTTTGCCGGTCAGCTGCTGGTAGCCGGCGATCAGCGCATCCAGGTCTTTTCCCGTGATAATATAATAGGACAGGTCATCGGTCGTATCGATCTCAAACCGCATGACATTGTCCTTTTCCGAAAAGACCATATTGCTCTGCGTATCCATAAAAACGGCATAATGGCCCGTCGTGACCAGCAGCGGGATGGCGATGCGCATATTGGACTGGTAAAGATACTCTTTTCTCCCGCGGTAATCGTACAGCCCGTCTTCATACTGGCCAAGGCCGAGCAGCAGCTCATCCTCCCCGATCTCAAATTCTGCCAGCGCAGCGTGCGAATACCGTTCGAACTCTCTTCGCACGGCGCTTACGGCGGACACTTCCCCGTTGGCGGTATCTTTTTTGATAAACTCCCCTTCCGGGACGGTCCGATAGACTTCTTTGCGCACAAGCGCAACGCGCACCTGCCGAAGGACCGTTTTTCCTTCATAGGAAAAGCAGATTTCTTCCGTATCCTCACCGATCCCTTCGTAATGAACGCGGACCAGACAGTCGGATATTCGTGTGATCGTCTTTTTCATCAGCGCTCAGCCTTTCACCGCCCCGGTCGTCATCCCGCTGACGATATATTTCTGTCCCAGCAGGTAGACAGCCAGTACCGGAAGCGACGTGAGCAGGATATCTGCGCACACCAGGTTCCAGTCTTTGAAATACATCCCGAAGAAATTGTAGACCGACAGCGTCATCGGCCATTTTGTGCTGTTGTTGAGGAAATACAGCGGCGCCGTAAACTCATTCCAGGTATTTAAGAACGTCAGGACCGCCGCTGTGGTCACCGCCGGTTTGAGCAGCGGGAGCACGACCAGGAAAAACAGCTTCACCGGGCCGCAGCCGTCGATCACGGCCGCTTCATCGAGCTCGGTCGGCACCTTGGCTACGAACCCGTGGATCAGGAACGTCATGAACGGGAGCTGCATGGCCGTGTACAGCAGGATGATACCCCCCCTGGTGTTGTTCAAGTGCAGCGTGATCAGCACCCGGCTGAGCGCTACATAGTTGATCGGAAGGGTGATCCCCAGCACCAGGTACATGTACAAAGCACGGTTCAGCCTGGTCTGGTTGCGTGACATCACATAAGCGGCCGTCGCTGCGCAGAAGATGCAAAGGACGACGGAGCCCACCGAGTAGACTGCACTGTTGAGGAAAGACTGCACCAGTTTTCCCTTCTCAATGACGACAGAGAAGTTTTCCCACGGTATCGGCAGTGACGGCGGCGCCAGGTCCATGGCCGCCGCCGCATTTTTGTTTTTCAGGGAATTGACCAGGATCAGAAGCAAAGGAACCAGGCACGGGATCGAAAACATCCACGCGATAAGGTTCGCCCCGATCCGGCCGGCCGTTCTTTTCGGGTTCTTCATTCGATCACCTCATTTTTGGTCATGATCCTGATCATGAAATATCCCACAAAGACCATGATCACAAACATCACCGAGGAGAGCGCCGTCCCCACGGCATACTGACCGGTACCAAACCGTTTGAATACGGCCGTGTAGAGCACTTCCGTGGTGGCTTTGCCCGGGCCGCCGTTCGTCAGCGCGTACACCATATCGAACACCTTCAATCCGTAGATGATGTTCAGCACGGTGGTGGTCGCCAGTGTCGGCAGGATCAGCGGGAACGTGATATAGCGGAACTTCGCGAACCCGCCGGCGCCGTCGATCTGGGCAGCTTCATAATAATCGGAAGATATCGATAGGATGCCGGCGATCATGATCGTCATGATATATCCGACGCCTCTCCATATATCGACCGCCATCACGGAGCCGAAAGCATATTCGGTGCTGACCAGCCATTTCTGCGCAAGGAAACCCAGGCCGCAGGCGCGAAGGGCGGTGTTTAGAAGTCCGCTCTTCGCATCCAGGATCGACTTGAAGACCATGCCGATGATCAGCGTGGAAAGCACCGACGGCATGAACACGATCCCCCTGTGCATATTCAGGAACCGGACAGATCCGGTCAATATCAGCGCCAGGATCAGGCCGAGCGCGTTCTTTATGATCGTTGTGACGAACGTGAACTCCAGCGTGTTGATGATGATCTTCGTATAGTTCTCCTTCGCGGAAAAGATCGTCTTGAAGTTTTCAAGCCCGACGAACTTCAGACTGCTTGAATAGGCGGACCAGTCCGTGAAGGAATAGCCGACGCCGATCAGGCCCGGAAGGAAAAACAGCACCGAATAGATCACCAGCGCACCGGCCATAAAATACCAGGGGTAAATCTTGTTCTTTTTCATCTTATCTTCTTCTTTTTACAGTCTGCCGGCATTTAACCTGCAAGGAGAAATCAGTTCCAGTACTCGTCGGAAGCGGCCGCAGCCTGCTCTGCCCTGAGTTTATCGATGTCTTCCAGAACTTCTTCCGGAGTCATCTCATCGAGGAACATGGCGGACATGTCAGCACCGATCTCCATCCATGCGGGGTTATAATACTTAACGGATGCCTGGAAAACAGCTACTTTGTTCGGATATCTGTCATAGAACTCCTGGATGACATCCGAGTAAGCGGACGGAGCATTCAGGTACGGCAGCTGGTTGAACTTACCGACGTTCTCGGTCATGTAGGCAAGGCTCTCATCGGAAGCCATGAATTCGAGATACTGTTTTGCCGCATCGATGTTTGCCGATCCGGAATAGATGAAGCGGGACGGTCCGCAGTAGTTGACGTTGAGGTTCTGATCATCGCACAGCGGGCTTACGAAATAGCCGATGTTGTCGACCGGGAAGTCGGGATCCACAGCGTTGACTTCAACACCCAGGCCCTGGTTGTAAAGCACCATGGCATACTCGCCGCTCGCGATGGAGGCGGGAGCATCGGAGTACTGGTTGGACATGTAGTTGTCGCCGAAGTAACCCTTGTCAGCCATCTCTTTGAGCTCACTGAAAAGAGTGATCAGCTGTTCATTGCCTGCGAAGGTCGCTTCATTTTTATTGAGCTTGTCCGGATACTCGGGATCCGCAGCGGTGGCGGCAATGGCTTTCTCAGTCCAGCACACGTGATGCCATCCATCGGAAACGCACTCATAGATCGGGATGATTCCGGCTTCGATCAGCTTGTCGCAGATATCGCAAAGCTCTGCGTAGTTTGTGGGGATCTCCAGGCCGAGATCTTCGAAGATCTGGCGGTTGTATGCGACTGCCCAGACAGCGGATACGTCCTGGATAGGCTGGCCGTACAGTTTTCCGTCTACGGAAAGTTCGAAGGCCGCAGCCGGCTCTACATTGGCAGCCCAGCTCTCATCGGTCAGCTCGACCGCATTTTCTTCTACATGAAACTGGTTGACGATGCTGAACTGGGAACTCTGTCCGCCGAACAGGTCGGTGCACTCGCCGGTGTTGAGCTTGGTCATCAGCAGGTTCTCATACTGGTCAGAGGGAACGATCTGGTAATCGACCTTGATTCCGGTCTCTTCCGTAAATTTCTCACCAAGCTCCATCTCCGCGTCCTGGATCCAGTCCTGGCTCGCCATAAAGGTGAGAGTGATGTCTTCCGCCATTACCGGAACGGCGCCGGCTGCAGCGATCGCTCCTGCCAGCATGGAAACCGTCAACATGCGCATCCATTTTCTGTTTTCTTTTCTCATCATGATCCTCCTTACACAATTTTTTAGTTAATTGGTCCGTCTTGACAACAAATTCTGTTATTTTTATTATAAAAATACCGTCAGACTTTTGAATGTCAAAAACACGCTTAAAGCATGTCGGTTTTTTACTTCACTTATCCTTTGTCACATACCTCTTATCTTTTACTGCAGGAGCTGAACCATGCGGAAAAAGCACAGTGTCCGGACAATTTTATGGGTTCTTCTTTTTGCGATGATGACACTCGTTTTTGTCATCTATATGGCATGTTATGTCTATTTTGAATCGTCCCGGATAAGATCCCAGTCCTCCGACGCCCTCGACCAGCAGGTGCTGTCGGTCCAGTCTTTCGCCGATTCCGAGCTGTCCGCCCTGGATACGGTGATGCAGAATGTCGCTTATTCCAATCTCGTAAAAGAATATTATCTTGCCAATCTCCGGCAGCCGGACGATCCGGGTACCGGAAATTACGGCAGCATGCAGAATGCCAAGGTGCTCACAAGCCTGCTCACGGCCATCATCGGTCCGAACCGGCCGGTGGATCAGATCTATCTTTATGCGCTTGATAAGGGGGTTTTCGGCAACGGCCTGGACAACGATACGTCCGACCTTTCCGTCACCGAAATGGACTGGTATCCGGACCTCATGTCATCGGGCCAGAACAAGATCATGTTCGTGGACAAGGACGAACGTCTCTCCCGGTACTATACTTATGAAGAAGGTTCATGGTTCCTTACACTGTGTTCCGTGTATCAGAATAATCTGTACCGTCCCATCGGCGTGATCGAGACCAAGCGCTCCATTGCCCCGCTTCTTAAGAAACTTCGGAGCCTGGATCACAAAGTATATAATGAATCTGTCTTTTTATATGATCCCAAAGGACGGGTGGTGTACGCCTCTGGCGATGACGATAAGGCAGACGAGTATTTTGCGATGCTTTCAGACAGCGCCGCATCGGATGATCCGGCCGGAAATGCCGCCGGCGGTTCAGGAACAGCTTCACTCGTCCTGCATCTTAACCGGGATGCCTCGCATCTGTTTTCCACGACCTCGGATTACTCCGGCTTCACCACGCTGGCGGTCGTCTCCAACCGCAACCTTTATGCGCCTCTTCGGAATTTCCTGCGGATCAACCTGCTGGTCTTCCTGGGGATCATCGCGCTTACTTTCCTTTTGTCCATGATCGCCGCAAGGATCATCACCACTCCCATGCTGCGGATGTACGACCAGCTGGTCGGCCTTTACAAAACCGCCGACAGCTCTCCCGAGGACCAGAAGATCGCGAAAGTCGACACCCGCCTTCGCGAACTCGATACGATGTACACGGCGCTCGGCGAGATGCATGGCCGCGTGCAGGAATCCATGAAGAGGGAGATCCTGCTCAAGAATCAGGAGCTACAGTCACATATGCTTGCGCTGCAGTCGCAGATGAATCCGCATTTCCTCTACAATTCGCTCGCGACGATGCAGTCGCTGGCCGAGGAGGAAAATTATGAGGGTGTGGTCAGGATGTGCCAGATGATCGCCCGCCTGCTGCGCTACATCTCTTCTGATAAAGAGCCGCTCGTTCCGGTCAGGGAGGAGATTGCCCACGCTAAAGACTATCTCGACTGCATGAAGATGCGCTACGAGGAGGATCTGGAATATGAGATCAATATCCCGGAGGAGATGATGGAGATCGAGATCCCGAAGCTCTGCCTGCAGATGATCATCGAAAACGCGATCAAGTTCTCCACCCGGTCGGTGAGGCCGCCCTGGATCGTTAAGGTGGAAGGCCTTACGGACGACGATCACTGGGAGATCTCGGTTCTCGACAACGGCAGCGGTTTCTCTCAAAAAGCGCTTGATGATCTTGAGGCGTCGATGCGTTATATCGACGAGACGACGCTTCTGCCCACGCTGGAGATCGACGGCATGGGTCTGATGAATATCGACATCCGCTTTAGGACCTTCTATAAGGGCAAACACATCTTCCGGATCGGGAACCGGCCGGAAGGCGGCGCCGTGATCACGGTGGGCGGAGAAAAAGGAGCAGGAGAAAGAGGGACCGGAGAAAGAAGGGCAGAAAATGAGTAATATCACGATAAGCACGGTCGTGGCAGAGGACGAGAAAAGGCTGGCGCGGAACATCGCCAGGCACATCGACGAAAACCCGCCGTTTCAGGTAAAAGCCATCTTTTCAAATGGGGAGGATGCGTGGACCTATATCGCCGCGCAGCCGCCCCGGCTGCTGATCACGGATATCTCCATGCCGCTGATGGACGGGATCGAGCTGGTTACAAAGATCCACGACGCCGGCCTGTCCACCCGCTGCGTCATCCTCACCGGCTACGCCGACTTTAACTACGCCCAGGCCGCGCTGCGCGCAAATGTGCAGGATTACCTGCTTAAGCCGGTCAATCTCAAAGAGCTCAAAAACCTGCTTCGGAAAATCGAGATCGCTGTCCTGGCCGAAACATCCGAAGCCCTCTCCGGCAAGAAAGACGATGCCATGACACCTGAGGAGATCGTCTCCCTCGTCAAAGCATACGTCACAAAACATTATGCCGAGGATATCTCCCTCAACGTCCTGGCCGCGCAGCTCGGCTTTTCCGCGTCCTACCTGACCAAAGTCTTCAACAAAGTAGAGAACAGCACCCCCTCCGTCTATATCCGCGAATACCGGATGAACATCGCCAGGCAGCTGCTCGAAGACCCCGACGCCACCGTCGTCGCTGTCGCCCAGGCCGTCGGTTACCCCGACCCCTTCCATTTCAGCAAATCCTTCAAGCAGACATTCGGCTACCCGCCTTCACAGTTCAAAAAAGGGGTCTGACCCTTTTCGTAAATTGCAGTGTTAAAGCGCAGAAGGGGTCTGACCCTTTTCGTACATTAACGTGCTGAAAGAGGTTCACATGCGTCCTGATTTCAGGCTAATCAATGATACGATCTCCGGCCTTTTGTCGCAGGATCGGGCTATGCAGGATATGTTTACGCAGACGCAGCAGCTCGAAGAGCAGGCGGCTTCTGTTTGTGCTGCCCGGAAAATGGAGCTGGCAGCGGTGCAGCTGAAGGAGATCCCAGTGGAGGAGCTGAAAAATTCCCGGGCGGGCATCCGCATCCAGCTGCTGCAGGAGGCCGGTTTTCGCTCGCTCTATGATCTCTGGCAGTCGGATGACGAAAAGCTGTATGCCTTAAGCGGCATTGGCGAAAAGCAGGTTTTTGCGATCCGTTCGATTACGGATTCTTTTCTTTTGCAGCTTTCGG
Organism: Porcincola sp.; assembly: GCA_045118075.1. Lineage (GTDB taxonomy): Bacteria > Bacillota > Clostridia > Lachnospirales > Lachnospiraceae > Merdiplasma. The sequence goes on from JBGUOI010000177.1 coordinate 8,188, forward strand.
AAAGGGAGCGGATTCGCCTGCCGGAAATCGACTCATCGAAAACCGACGATGGTTTTGAGGAGGATGAGCTCATCTGCTGCCTGGCGAGATATCGGCTGGCCAGGCAGATCTGCAAGGATGCAAAGGTCCCTTTTGATAAGCAGCATGTTCTATATAATGAGTTGATTGCGAAAATACGAATCCGCAATCGCCTGCGCTGGCTTTTTTCAAGCGCCCACACAAAGGAAGAGACTCTCGGTGCCTGGAATGAGCTGCAGGCTTACTTTGCCGGTCCCGAATATGAGCGGATGCGCCGCCTCTATGCCCTGTATCTGGACGCGGTGGGCATCAGCAGGGAAGATGCGCTGGCGGATTACCGCAAAAACAGCTCAGCATATTATGCACTGCTCGAAAACCTGTCGGGTCCTTCGGCTCCTGCCCGCCTGGTTTACGGAAGCCTGCCGCAGCAGCTGGCTGAGCAGATCAGCTGCGAGGAGACCCATCTGGACAGGTTCCGCGGGGATCTGCGCCGGTATCAGCTTTTTGGCGTGCAGTATGTCCTTCACCAGAAAAAAGTGCTGCTCGGTGATGAGATGGGCCTGGGAAAGACGATCCAGGCGATCGGCGTCATGGTGCACCTGGATCATCTGTCCGACAAAGCCCGTTTCCTCGTCGTCTGTCCGGCATCCGTCATGGTCAACTGGTGCAGGGAGATCCGCAAATTCAGTGATATCAGCACCTGGCTCCTCCATGGTCCCGGCATGGAAGAAAGTTTTTCCGCATGGGAGCGGTCCGGAGGCGCGGCTGTCACCAACTATGAAAGCCTTCGCAGGATAACGGGCAGGATCGATGAGCATCTTGATCTGGATCTGCTGGTGGTCGATGAAGCCCACTATATCAAGAATCCGGATGCACAGAGAACACGGTTCCTGAAAAGGCTGACCGATGAAGCGGAGCGGATCCTCCTTATGAGCGGAACGCCGCTGGAGAACAAAGTTGACGAGATGTGCGAACTGATCGGATTCGTGCGGCGAGATCTGGCCGATAAGGTGCGTTCGTACGCAGGTCTTCGAAAATCGGATGAATTCAGGGAACTGCTCTCTCCGGTTTATCTGCGCAGGCAGGCAGACCAGGTGCTTGAGGAGCTGCCGGATCTGATCGAAAATGAGGAATGGTGTGACATGACGGCCAGCGACACGTCCGCGTATGCGCGCGAAGTCGCCGCCGGCAATTTCATGGCCATGCGCCGGGTATCCTTCCTGTCAGATGATGCATCTTCCTCATCCAAAGCGCAGCGCCTTGCGGAGCTTTGCGCGGAAGCACGGGAAGATGGAAAAAGGGTGGTCGTGTACAGCTATTTCAGAGAAACGCTTCGAAAGGCCGCAGCTGTTTTACGGGAAGATACTGGCAACGCCGTCATCAGTGATATCTTCATTGATGAGATCACCGGAAGCACGCCGCCCCGGGAGAGGCAGGCAATTATCGATCGCTTCTCAGAATCGCCGGGCGGAAGCATCCTTCTTTGCCAGATCCAGGCCGGCGGCACGGGGTTGAATATCCAGGCAGCCTCCGTAGTGATCTTCTGTGAGCCGCAGATCAAACCCTCGCTGGAACGGCAGGCCATAGCCAGAGTCTACCGCATGGGCCAGCCGCGCAATGTGCTGGTCTACCATCTCCTGTGCGAAAAGACTGTGGACGAGTCCATCCGTCTGCTCCTGGAACAAAAAGAAAAAGAATTCGCCCTGTACGCCGAAGAATCCGCAATGGCCGAAGCCGAGGCCGGCCTGGCCGACCGGGAGTGGATACAGCATGTCGTGGAAGAACAGCGCAGCCGGTACCTGCCGGCCTTGTATGACGGCGCTGTAACGCGTTAATTTACGAAAAGGGTCAGACCCCTTTCGCACTGTAACACGTTGATTTACGAAAAGGGTCAGACCCCTTTTAAGGCCCCTGGAAAGTATGTTATGAAAAACTCACAGCTGATCAAAGATGTATCGATTAATTGGGATATGATCGGCCGGGACAGTTATCTGAGAAATATCCCGGCACTGCGCGATGTTGACCACGTTGCTTTTTCTTGCCCGATCACTTTCTTTGTCGGTGAGAACGGGAGCGGGAAGTCCACGCTGCTCGAGGCGATCGCGGTAGCTTTTGGCTTTAATCCTGAGGGCGGTACGAGAAACTATCATTTTTCTACTTATGATTCGCACTCTGAACTTTGTGATGCCATCCGGCTTTCAAGGGGCGTTCGACGCGCAGCCGGCGGGTATTTCCTGCGGGCAGAAAGTTTTTACAATGTGGCTACGAAGGAGGAGGAATACAGCCGTGGTCCCGGCGGCAGGCCGCAGCATTTTCATGAGAAATCGCATGGAGAGAGTTTTCTCGCGCTGGCGCAGAACAGTTTCGGCCCTAACGGTCTGTATCTGCTGGATGAGCCGGAAGCGGCCCTTTCTCCGCAGCGGCAGCTGACTTTACTTATGGAGATCGATCGATGTGTTAAAGAAGGATCGCAGTTTATTATCGTATCACATTCCCCGATCCTCCTGGGCATGCCCGGAGCGCAGATCCTGAGCTTTGACGGCGGACCGGTCCATCCGTGCACATATGAAGAGACAGACAGCTACCAGGTGACAGAAATGTTCATCAACCACAAAGAACAGTTATTAAAGCGGCTGCTGGCAGAATAGAAGAAGCCGGAAGATACAGCAGAAGAAGATATACTAGATTAAGTAATCTTTCTCTTATTATGTGGACACTTTCTTTTCCCTGCGTATATAATCATAACTGAGTAAACAGTGAAAGAAATCCAAATACTGATACAAATACAAACACACGGAAAGGGGTATCAAAAATGACAGAAAAACAGTTTAATAACGGAGATGTGATCTTTAAACAGAACGAAATCGGACGTACTTTTTTTAAGGTAATCAAAGGCGGCGTCAGCATTATCGTCGATTTTGGTGACGATGACGCATGCATACTGACTGAGGTCGGACCGGGCAGATATTTCGGTGAGATGGCTATCCTGGAGTACTATCCGCGCAGCGCCAGCGCCGTGGCGGCTGAAGACGGAACGGTTGTTGAAGAAATGTCTGAAGAAGACCTCAACGCATTTATGGAAAATGATCCTGCCAGAATGATTGAGATCATGGATTTCCTGGGCGACCGCATCCGCACTTTAACTGCAGATTACAATGATGTTATGAACGTCCTCAAAGAGAAAAACCTGGATGACGAAAAGCCCTCTGCCGAGTTCAAAGGAAAGCTTCGCCGCTTCCTCTCCTCCAACAAAGCGCTTGAGAAATCCGTGGATAAGGTCCTTTCCGAGACCGGCAGCCTTCCGTCCGGGAAGAAGCATTCTGAAGGGTTCGTAAAGAATACCGCATCATTTAACAAATTCACCGTGATCTGCCGCGAAGGTGAGCCCGGTGACTGCATGTATGATATTCACTCCGGCAGAGTCGGCATCTACACCGGATACGGCACCGATCAGCAGAAAGAACTGACTATCCTGTACCCGAATACCTTCTTCGGAGAGATGGGCATGATCAGCAGCGAGCCCCGCAGCGCGACGGCTGTCGCTCTTGACGACCAGACGACTATCGAGCTCATCCGCAGGGAAGATCTTGAAGAACTGTTCACACAGAACCCGTCCAAAGCGGATATGATCGTCAGACATCTTTCCTACCGCCTGCGCGAACTGACCAGACAGTACGCACAAGCCTGTGCTAAAGTTTACGAAGCAGCAGTATAAGAACGAACAAAGCTTCACAAAAAAGTGAATAAAATTGATGTGACATAAAAGAGGGGCTTGACCGTTTCTACACTATCACGTGTAAGAAAATGGTCAGGCCCCTCTCAATATTACAGCCATTTTTTCCACTTGAACCAAATGACGCTCACCACGACGATCAGGATACTGACCACGATCACAGCGAAGTATCCGAAGGGGGATGTCAGCTCCGGCATGTTGTAGAAGTTCATGCCGTACCAGCCGGCAATCAGCGTGAGCGGCATGAAGATAGCGGTTATGACCGTCAGGACGGTCATGATCCGGTTCTGCCTGATCTCAAGCTGTGCGGAAAACAGTTCACGCAGCTGTACGGTATAGTCACGCAGCGTCGCCGCCTGGTCCTGAAGCCGCATCACCCGCTCTGTAAACAGGCGGAAGAACCGCAGGTTCTTTTCATCAAAAAAGCCGTTTTCGTTCTCCTCCAGTTCCTGCCCCAGGTCGATCAGCTGTTCATAATGAACGCGAAGCGCCATCAGGCTGCTGCGGATCTGCTTGAGCCTGGGCGGAAATTCTTCCTGCTCTCCGTTCAATATGGTTTCTTCCAGAGAGTTCAGTTCTCTTTCCATACCGCCCAGGATGGAAAGATCCCGTGCGATGACCTTTTCCAGAAAATCATAAATAAACCGCTCGAGTGACGGGAGTTTCCATTTCATGCTCAACTGGATGCTCCTGAGGATCTTCTTGACATATTCACCGTTTTCGATAAATACGATCCCCTTCTCATCCAGTGCGAACGCGAACCGGTGCGGGCGTCCCTGCAGCTCAGACCGCCTCGGGATGAAAAATGTGCCGGTGACAGAATCGTAGTTCACGATCGCTTTTGTCTCCAGGATCTCCGAAGGATCTATCTCCAGGTCGATCCCCATGTCAAAGCGTTCCACCATCTTCTGCCAGCTCTCGGAATCCAGCACGGCGACAAACGGCACCGTTGTATCCTTCAGCGCCTCCTCAGCCGTGCAGGTGGTCAGGATGTCCCTGATCTGAAAAAACATTGTCGTCTCAGTCATTTTAATTCACTATAACCTTACTTGTTTTTTTCCGGTAATAATATCTGCCTTTATATCATTTCTGAATGTCTCTGATTATAAACTACCAATTCCATGAGTATGTGTCAATTCGAAAGCGTGGCGGAAAGCCATCCCCTGTCTCATTCGAAAATGTGTTAAGATATAAGCAGCAGGAACGAACATCAGAACCAAGCAGAAAAGCGCAAAGGAGGCTCTCATGGAATTTTTGAAGACCCGGGGCAAGATCATTGTTAATGAAACGGGGCAGGAAATCCTGCTTACCGGTTACGGCATCGGCAACTGGATGAACCAGGAAGGTTTTCTTTTCGGATCGGCTGCGTTCGGCGGCGAGTTTAAGGCCTTTATGCGCGCGGAAGGCATGGACCGCGGGCGCTCCATCAACCAGACGATCATTGAATGCTGCGGCAGGGAATATGCGGATGCTTTCTGGAAACGCTTTTACCGCGCTTATTTCGGAAAAAGCGATATCCGGCACCTGAAAGAGATGGGTATGAATTCCGTGCGCCTTCCTTTATAGGCGGCTGCGTTCCTTCCCGAAGAGCCGGACGTTCGTTTTGACGAAGAGACTTTTGAGATCCTGGATGAACTGATCGATGCCTGCGAGGAATACGGCATCTATGTCATCCTCGACATGCACGCCGCGGCAGCCGGTCAGAGCGCCATCGGCTGTGATGACGGTGTTGACAACCAGCCGCATCTTTACACTGATGAAGAAGGCTGGGAGAGAACGATCCTTCTTTGGGAAGAGTTCGCGAGGCGCTATAAGGACAGGGCTGTCATTGCCGGCTACGAGCTTTTGAACGAGCCGCTCTCGCTCCCGCCCCATGACCGGTTCCTGCCGGATCTGGTTCATTTTTACGAGGAGTGCATCGGCCGGATCCGCCGCATCGACACGAAACATATCATTTTCCTGCAGGGCCATCGCTTCGCTTCCCGCTGGGATATTCTGAAAAAAGAAATGGACCCGGGTCATAACAACTGGGTCCTTACCATGCACATGTATGAAGTTCTGCCCGATCTCGGCGCGCTCGGACCGATGCTGGCCGCGCGGGATGAACTGAACGTCCCGGTCTGGATGGGCGAAACCGGCGGAAGCAGCCGCTACATGACAGTTCTGTATGAGATGCTGCGCGAGCTTCACATCGGTGTAAACATCTGGTGCCACAAAGCCGTGGAGGGAGCTGATGCTGCAACGCTTCTGACATATCCGCTTCCGGACGGGCTGGATCAGATCTGCGCCTATTCGCAGCAGGGTGGTCCGAAACCGTCCTTCGCCAAAAGCATCGCCGTCTTTGATCAGTACCTTGAAAATATCCGCTTTGAGAACTGCCGCACGCATGAGCACCGCATCGATGCCATCTTGCGCCGCGGCCGCGTCGCGGTTCCTGCCACGGGCTATGACATGCTTCCCGGTGCCGGAAAGTCCTTCCGGGGAACCTGGCCGTACTGCGTATTTTGCGGCTACCGCCGTGAAGACCGGATGCATTTTGTCTATGAGCCCGGCTTTGTCCCTTATGAGAGCCCGAATTTCGCCTTTGCCGGAGGCGGCCGGCCGCCCAAATACGGAGACTGGCCGCATCTTATGCTGGCGCTCGATGAAGGAGACTTTGCCTGCTACTCCATCCGGGAAATCAGGGAAGATGCCGCGCTGTCCATCAAATGCTGCAGCGCGCAGGGCGGCCGGCTTGAGGTGACCATCCGGGATAAGAAGGCGATCCTGGAGATCCCGGCAGGCAGTGAAATGCTAAATATTCCCGCCGGAATGATCCCGGCAGGCGAAGACACCGCCATCCGGCTTTCAAGCCTTTCCGGCACCATCCTTCTAAAAGACATACTGTTTGGATAAGATGAAAGGGGAGCGTCCGTTTCCGTGCGCGGCTCCCCTTTCATCATTTCAGTCGGATCATCTGCACCATGTTTTCCGGCTGTACTCCCGTAGGAATTAACAGGACATTGTCGTCAAGGAGGCGGATGCCGTCGTCGAACCAGACGCTCGATTCGAGCTCTGTCTCAAATACTTTCTCTGCGTTGAAGGCGCTGTCGGTGAGATCGATCCGATAAAAAGACGCGCGGGTGTAATCAGCGATCGTCCACGGTCCGCCATCCCCGAATACCGCGCAAAGCAGCGACTTGCCGTCCGGGGCAAAGCAGGCTCCGGTCACGATGACTTTTGCAGGATCGAGCGGCCCGCCGGTGAACGGATCTGCAAGTCGTTCTGCCTTGAGGTCATACAGAAGCACATTATGGCAGGGCACCCATGGCCGGCCGTTTACCGTGGAGACGGCATCGGCAGGATCGCTCTGCGGAAGCTGCGGATCATCGGACAGGGGGATGTCCTTGTTCAGGACCCTCGAATCGAATATATTAAGGCATGCCCATTTACCGTCAGCGGATATCCCCTGAGGGCATAACGTGAGCGCTCTGGCATACGGATGCTTTTCGTTCTCCCGGAATTCGGCAAAAAGATCGATCAGGCAGCGCGCGTCTTTCTCAGCACCGCCGGCCGGAGTACAGAAAAATCCGACCTGTGTATCGAGCGCATCCACGGTGTAGTAGATCTGTTCGCCGGATCTCTCCCAGGAAAGAACGGGGCTGGTCCTGCCTTCCGCGCAGTACAGGTCGGCCACTTTTTTCTCGCTGCCCGTATCGATCTCCATCTCACAAAACGCATTCGACCAGACTTCTTCGCGGGCTGTGCGCACATAGCATACCGTATCGCTTCCGGTCCACTTTGGAAGAATGCAGTGTTCACACGGCTGTTCATTCTCAGTCAGGCGCTTGATCGTACCGTCACCAACATCCAGCAGATACAGGTTGGTATGAAACTGTGCGATGAAGGCCATTGCTTCACTGTTCATACCCCAGTCACCCGTAATGATAATTCGGTCTTCCTCATCATTCCACGAAAGCTCGCTGCCTCCGCCCAGAAGACTGCTCAGTTCCTCCTGATCATCGATATCGATGGATATCGTTTTATACGGAGTATAGTGGTCCCCTTCTTTGGAGAAAAGGTAGATCGCATCCGGAAGTCTCCCGAGCGGATTATATACATCGGCCGTATGATGAGCCGCAGGATTCATGCCGCTTCGGTCCGCCGCAGCGATATATTTCCCGGAAGGAGAGACCGATAAAATGCACAGTCTTCCCCCGCCTACGCTGCGCAGGTCGGCCGGATCAAACCTCCAAAGAATCTGCTTCTCCGGCATCGATTCAGCCCGGATGATCGGACACATCAGCATCAGGGCTGTCAAAATCACTATCGCTCTTACTCTGTGTTTCATACGGTGCCTCCTTTTCCCCTGACTCTCATTCCCCCTGAGGGACATTCTCATTCAGGCTTTTGTTGCGGTAGTTAAGATTCGTCCGCAGCGAATACCCCTGCTTTTCCCAGAAAGCATTTGCCGGATCGTTATCCTTAAACACCAATCCGAATACCTTGGTGATCCCTTCAAGGCGCAGCGCCTCTTCTGCCCTTTCAACAAGCATCCGGGCGATCCCCATGCGGCGAAAGTCCGGATGCACACACAGGTGATGCACGATCGCGCGCCGTCCGTCATGGCCTGTCAGAATAACACCGACTACTTTTTGAGCGTCATCATCTGCAACCGCTAAAAAGCATGTCGACGGGTTCCGCTTCAGATAACGGTCTATTCCTTCCCGGCTGTCATCCACCGGGTTCAGCGCCCTTTTGGACTGCGGCGTGCTGCACCAGAGTTCATATATGCTGTTATAATCCCCGATCTTAGCCGGCCTCGTTATAATATTCATCTGATCAATCCTCTCAGCTTTATTTATTTACCTAAGCCTATTATTACTTTAACGGAGTCCAAATTCAACCCGTATGCTGAATTATTCTGATTTGACACGCTTATCCGGCGGGCGGCTGTCGGTGAACGAAAAATAAAAAAAGATAACAGGGGACGGTCCCCTGTCATCCTGCTGTATTTATACTGCTTCTTCCAGAATGCCCTGCAAAGAGGCGAGCGAACTGGTATGGGATCTGACGATCCTGGTTCCCGGCGATACATTCTTCAGCGCGTTCTGCACAAGCTTGTGAGATACTGTGTGCGTAAACAGGATCAGGATATCCGGGCTTCCGATCCGGTTTTTCATGTCCGCGCCGGGCTTACAGAAGATCTTCGACCTGCAGCCGAACCGTGAACACAGTTCTCCGTATTTCCTCTCCATACACTCATTTCCGCCTATGATCACAACACTCATATGCCCTCCTATCGGTTAAATGTATCTAACTACACGGTTTAAAAACGGCCTGCTGCAAGGGAGATATCACATCAGCCTGCGGCAGGCAGATAAACATGTTTCGGCGGTTAGAAATGTCTAACCATCTTCACTATACCATTTTCTTATCCCGAAGTCAATACCGCTTCCCGGATGGAGGGAGCACTTCCGCGGCAGAAGACATTCCTGTATCAGAAAGTGATCACTTCCGGCGCGGCAGTAAAGGAACTGAACGTTGCCGTTGCGTTCTTGAAATAAAGCATCTGCATGTTGCCGTCATCCGGATCGTACATAGCCGAAAGGGAAGGCATCTTCTCGAGCATCTTCACTTTCACGCTGCGATCGTCATCATTCACCAGCTCACCCGCCACTCGCAGCCAAACGCCGTTCAGGAATGCGCAGATTTCAACATTGGGATTCTCGGCAATCTGTTTGGATACGCTCTTTGACTTTCCTGTTTCGATGTACAGTTTTCCGTCGTAAAGCAGGACCGTTCCGAACGGGCGCACTCTCGCCTGGTTCCCGTCGATGGTCGCCAGATAATAAGTCTGGGCTTCCTCCAGAAAATTACATACCCTTTCAATGCCTTCTTTCTTTTCTCCCATTTTGCTAAAACTCCTTTCTGTCTTGCCTTTTTATCGTGAAACAAATATCGTTATTCCCCCGTTTCGGTCTCACCGGTCCAGTCGATGATCCCGCCAAACTCATACACATTGGTATACCCCATGTCAAACAGCTTTTGGGATGCCTGCTTGCTGCGGTTGCCGCTGCGGCAGTAAACCAGAATGATCTGGTCAGTGTCGGGAAGCTCCTCCGGCTTCTCTTTGCCGATGCTTTCATTCGGAATACAGACGGCGCCGGGGATATGGCCGGTCACAAATTCATCCTGCCTGCGGACATCGATGATGATATGGCCGTCGTCCTTCTCCATCATTTTCCGGGCTTCCTCCTGGGAGATCTGCGTAAAGCTCCGCACCATGTCTTCTCCGTCCATGACCTGTCCGCCCGAAGAGCAGGCGGTGACCAGCAGTGCGATCGCCGTCAGCAAGATCAAACGGTATCTGATAATTGATCTTTTCATTGTAATTCTCCTAACGTAAAACTTTTCTGATGGAAGCATCGGATGCTTCCGGGAACAGCTCTTTCCGGGAACGGCTGCTGCTTTTTCAGGTCATCATTATTATATCATTGTCTCGTGAGAAACGACAAAAAATGATATAATTGATTTATCAAATAATATAAAGTGGATGGTCTCGATGAGATTTCGGGAGAAAGAAATGCAGATGACACAAACAGAGCGCCTGAATTACCTTGTTGAAGCGTTCAAAAAAGATTCGGTTCAGTACAAGGATCTTGAAACCCCGCCGGATACCGAAGGTAAGCAGCAGATCCTCCGGTCCCTTATGAACATCCGCATGCCGAAAGAATTACCGGCGCAGGTGCTGAAAGTCCAGGATGAATATCTGGCCGCGCGGGCTGAAGAGAAGGGAATTGTCCGTCTTTCTGATATTCCCGTCGCAAAGGATGTGATATCCATCTGGCAGGGAGATATTACAAGACTCGCGGTGGATGCCATTGTCAATGCCGCCAATTCTCAGATGCTGGGCTGCTTTATTCCGATGCATACCTGCATCGACAAAGCGACACATATCAGGATCACACATCTATCGAACTCCACCATGGCAAGCTGTTAATTCAGCTGA
>JBGUOI010000178.1:0-4561 GCA_045118075.1 Porcincola sp.
CTCACTGCTCTCATACTGGTGCTTCGGAATGGAGATCAGGGCGCCGCGCACCAGATCGCCCATCTCCGCCGTTCCCCACAGGGTGAATACGATCACGGAGGAGAGCTCGCCCGAGAGATTCCAGCCAAAGGCAGAGGTGCTCCCGAAGAACACCAGAAACAGAAGCACAAGCTGCGGCATGATCCGTATGAAATCGAGATACACGTGCAGGATCGCCTGCAGCAGCTTATTTTTTCTCGTCATCAGAATGCCCATCAGAATCCCGAGGGGGATACTGAGCGCCGCGGAAATCAGGCTGATGCGCAGGGCCGTCCACAGGCCCAGGAGCAGGCGCTGCATGTTCATGCCCTTGCGCAGGACCTCAAGACCCAAATCCGGCATAGCGCAGCCTCCTTTCCAGAACGCGTCCGGCAAGCGAGACCGGCAGCAGGATCTTCTGATAAAACACCACCAGAAGAAACAGGCTTTCCGTGGTATTGTAGTGCATGCCGATCAGATCCTTGGCCGTGAACATCAGATCCATGATGCTGATCGCGGAAAACACGCTGGTTTCCTTCAGAAGAAAGATGACGTTGGCGATCAGTGCCGGGACGCTGGTGGAGATGGCCTGGGGAAAGACGACATACCGGATGATCTGCAGCCGGTCCATGCCGAGGCTGGCCGCGCTTTCCGTCTGAATCTGCGGCACGGATTCCAGGCCGCTGCGGAAGGCCTCCGCCATATAGCTGCCGCCCAGGAAGGCCAGACCCGAGACGCCGCACAGATAAGGATCCGTCGAAAATCCGATCTTCGGCAGCCCATAGTAGATGAAAAACAGCTGCACAAGCAGAGGGGTATTTCGGCTGATCTCGATATACACCGATACGATCCGGTGAAGGACGGGAATCTTGTAATACTGGATCAGCGCGCATACCGCCCCAACCAGAGTCGCGAGCAAAATGCCGCAGACGCCCAGCCTGACGGTCAGCAATGCCGCCTTCCAAAACAACGGCAGATAGTTATGAAGGACGTCGATCCGCACGGTTACGCCACCCTTCGATCCAGATTCTTGGCGATCCGCATGCCGATCCACTGCAAAATCTGGACCAGCACCACAATGATGGCAACGGTGATCAGCATGATCCCCGTCTCCCAGCGATAGTACCCGTACCGGATGGCAATGTCGCCCAGACCGCCGCCGCCCACCACGCCGGCCATGGCGGAGTAGCCGAGGATCGTCCCCAGGGAGATGGTGACGCCGACGATCAGAGAAATCCGCGCTTCGCCCAGCAGCACCTTCCGGATGATGGTCCCATCCGCGGCACCCATGCTCTGCGCCGCTTCGATCACGCCGTGGTCCACCTCCTTCAGGGAGGATTCGACCATGCGCCCGATCAGCGGCGCCGCCGCGACCGTGAGGGGGACGATGGTCGCCGTCGAGCCGTAGCTTTTGCCCACGAGCGCCCTGGTCAGCGGGATCAGCAGAATCAGAAGGATCAGAAAGGGAATGCTGCGCATCAGATTCGTCAGCACATCCAAAACGCGGTACAGCACCGGCCTCGGCCGGATCCCGTTCCTGTCACTCACGGCTAGGAGGATCCCCAGAGGAAGCCCCAGGGCGTACCCCAGCGCCGTCGATACCAGAACCATATACAGTGTATCGCGCAGTCCCCCCAGAAGCAGCGCGAAAAACGAACTGTCAAATTGCATGCGCGTATCCTCCTGCCTCTTTTATGATATCCTGGGAGCTGCGGACCAGGACAAGCCGTCTGGCCGCTTCCGTCTGCGGATCGTCAAACACCTTGCGTACCGGCCCGGTCTCCACGATCCGGCCATTCTCCAGCACCGCCACATGGCTGCACAGCTCCTCGATCACCCGCATTTCGTGGGTGATGATCACCATGGTGATCCGGTATTGCGCATTGATCCGCTTCAGGAGCTCCAAAATGGAGCCGGTCGTCTGCGGATCGAGGGCGCTGGTCGCCTCGTCGCAGAGGAGAAGCCTCGGGTTGGCCGCCAGAACGCGGGCAATCGCCACCCGCTGCTGCTGGCCGCCGGAGAGCTGCACCGGATAGGCCTTCGCTTTGTCCGCCAGTCCGACGGCGCTCAAGTATTCCATGGCCTTTTCCTTTGCTTTGCTCCGATGCACGCCGACGATCTCCATCGGAAAGCAGACGTTGTCCAGCACGTTCCTCTGCATGAGCAGATTAAAATGCTGAAAGATCATGCCGATGCTCCGGCGTTCCGCGCGCAGCTGTCTGTCGCTGAGGCCGAGCATATCACGATCCTCCAGGACGATCCTGCCGCTGTCCGGCCGTTCCAGCAGATTGATACATCGCACAAGGGTGCTTTTCCCTGCGCCGGACAGGCCGATCACGCCGAACACCTGCCCCTTTTCCACCCGGAAGGACACATGCTCCAATGCCTGCACATGCCCCTCCTTTGTCTGGAATGCTTTGCTGACGTCCTGCACGTCCAAAAAAGCCATGGCTCGCTCCTTCCCGTTCCCCTGCGGGTCGGGCGGAGCCCGGCCCGCAGGGATCGTCGTTCATTTATTCTGCAAAGGGGATCACAGCGCCGTCATAGGTGTCGGTGATGAACTTTTTGATCTCATCCGATTTCAAAGCAGTCACGAGGGCCGTGATGCCCGCGCTGTTCTCATTCCCCTCCTTGACGGCGATGATATTGACATAGGTCTTTGCCGCCTCGGAATCCGAGGTCTCATAGGCGACCGCATCCCTGGCCACCGAGAACCCGGCCTCCAGCGCGTAGTTGCCGTTCAGGACGACAAAGGCCACTTCATCCTTGACGCGGGCCACCTGGGCGGCCTCCAGCTCCTGAATCTTGATGTTCTTCGGATTGTCCTCGATATCCAGCACGGTCGCGGTCAGGCCAGCGCCGTCCTTCAGCTTGATGACGCCGTTGTCCTGCAGCAGCAGGAGGGCCCGGGCTTCATTCGTCGTGTCGTTCGGGACCGCGATGGTGTCGCCGTCCTCCAATGCGTCAAGGGAGGCTCTCTGTCCCGGATAGATGCCGAAGGGCTCATAGTGGATGCCGCCGGCGTTGACCAGATGGGTGCCGTTTTCCTTGTTGAAGTCGTCCAGATAGGGAATGTGCTGGAAATAGTTCGCGTCAAATTCTCCGCTCTCCACAACCAGATTCGGCTGTACGTAGTCCTCAAACTCCGTCACCTCCAGCGTCCAGCCCTGCTCTGCCAGCAGCTGCGCCGCCTGCGCCAGGATTTCGGCATGGGGCGTGACCGAAGCGGCGATCCGGATGGTGCCGCCGGCCGCCTCCGGGGCGGATGCTTCCGCGGCAGCGCCTGCGGGAACGCCGCCCTCCACCACGAGACTCTCCTCATAGTCCAGACCGTAGGTGTCGGCCAGGGTCGCTTCATAGGCCTTGTGGAAGAACTGCTCGCCCGCGAGCGCCTTGATCTCCTGATTGATCCAGTCCAGCAGGCTGGTGTTTCCCTTGGAAACGGCAGGGGCGATGGTGTCCTGGGAGCCGAGCTCCGGGATGCCGACGGTATAGCCGGGATTCTGCAGGGCGTAGGCGATCACTTCCGTGTTGTCGTTTGCCCAGGCAACGGCATTTCCGTTCTCCAGCGCGGTCTTGGCGTTTGCATAGGTATCATACTTCTGGAGCTTGATCTCAGGATAATTCTCCGCGAGATAGGTCTCGGCGGTCGTTCCCGAGATCACGATCACCTCATCGTCGGCCTTGATCTCCGAAAGATCTGTGATGACGCGCTCATCCGGCGAAACAACGCCCAGCGCGACGTTCATGTAGGGCAGGGCAAAGTCCACTTTTTCCGCCCGCTCGTCCGTCACGGTGAAGTTGGCAAGAATGATGTCCACTTTTCCGGTCTGCAGGTATTCCACGCGGTTTGCCGCTTCCGTGGAGACGTAGTTGATCTTGACACCGAGATCCTGTCCGATGCGCTCGGCGAAGTAGACGTCATATCCCTGATACTCGTTGTTTTCATCCACGTATCCAAAGGGATTCTTGTCGGAGAAGACGCCGATGTTGACGGTGCCCGAGGCCTTGATCTCGTCCAGCGTTCTGAATACGGCGCTGCTCTCCTCCGAACCGGAAGGGGCGTTTGCGTCGGCGTCGGTCTGTGTATTTGCGCTGCAGGCAGTCAGGCTGAGCACAATGATCAAAACAGCAAGAATGCTTAAAATGCGATTTGTACGAAACTTTTTCATGATGTCCTCCTTATTCATGGCGGGCCGCGTCTACTCGATCACCTGATCGCGGCCCCGGTCGGTTGTAAATGATGCTCGGTGTTTGCCTCCTGTTCCTTGCGCGGAATGATTATGGCGCAAAAAAACCGGGGCTTCTCAAAAGCTCCCGGGCAAAGGCATAGTAAACGCGCCGTTTAGCGACATCGTTCTCTCATGAGGCGCAGAGACAGACGGTCGGACGCCTCAGCCAGATCACATGCCCGGGAGTGAAGCATTCGACAACACATGAAGTAATGAAGTTCAAAAGCCGCGCTGCGATACATCACTTACGCCTCCTTTCATCATCGTATCCCCTCGGACCGGCTGTACTGTATCACAAATTACCTACTTTG
>JBGUOI010000179.1:0-4573 GCA_045118075.1 Porcincola sp.
TGACCCGATCGATATTGACGCTGCCGACTCCAAACATGCTCCATACCCTCCCAAACAGAAAATGCTTTCCTTTCGTTATTTCCGTCCGATCAACAGGAGAATCCCGTCAGTCACGGATCAGCTGTTCCAGCGTTTCAAACAGGTGTTCCGATTCCACAGGCTTGCTCAAATGCGCGTTCATGCCTACCTGAAGCGAACGCTGAACGTCCTCGTCAAAGGCGTTCGCAGTCAGGGCAATGATCGGGATCGATTTCGCATCCGGCCTGTCCAGCGCCCGGATCGCCGCGGCCGCCTCCAGTCCGTCCATGACCGGCATGCGTATGTCCATAAGGACCGCCGCGTATGTGCCTTCCGCGCTTTGGGCGAACATATCCACGGCGATCCGGCCGTTCTCCGCATGATCGGCTTCCATATCGCGCAGGCTGAGGATATTCATCATGATCTCGGCATTGATCTCCATGTCTTCCGCAAGCAGGATGCGTTTCCCGGCCAGGTCGGCCTTGTGGATGACCCTGTGCGCGGCAAGTCTCCTCTGGAGGGCCTGTTTGAACTCGTCAAGCACGCTGGAAGCGAACAGCGGCTTTGCAATAAAGCTGTCCACTCCGGCGGAGATCGCCTCTTCCATGATGTCGTCCCAGCTGTATGCCGTGAGAATGATGATGGCGGAGTCGTCGTCATATTGCTCTCTGATCCGGCGCGTGACCGCCACGCCGTCCTGTTCCGGCATTTTGAGATCTACCAGGATCAGGTTGTAAGCTGCCATTCTGCCGTGGGCAAGCTCCAGCATTTTCATCGCTTCGTCCCCGCTGAGGCAGGTGTCCGATACGATACCCACCTCCTCCAGCACCAGCTTGGCATGGGCACAGGCGTCGGGATCATCGTCAATGATCAGGACGCGCAGATCCTGGGGACGCATCTCCAAATTCTCGTGCGTCCTCTCCTTATCCGAGGTCCGAAGGGTCACGGAAACGGTGAAGGTGGTGCCGACGCCCTTTTCGCTTTCGACGGAAATATTGCCGTTCATCATTTCCACAAGGTTTTTGGTAATGGCCATGCCCAGACCGGTGCTGCCGTACTTATTCGCCTTGCCCTCGTCCTCCTGTGAGAAGGTATCAAAAACCTTCGGCAGAAAGTCCTTGTCCATGCCGATCCCGGTGTCCTTCACGATGAAGCGCAGGGTCGCCTTGTCCTCGAAGCTGCCGAGGGGCTCCACAAGGAAGGTGACGCTTCCGCCGGTCGGGGTGAATTTGACGGCGTTGCTCAGAATGTTGAGGAGGATCTGCTTGAGCTTCATATCGTCGCCGATATAATAGCTGTAGACCTTGCCGGTGATGCGGCAGTCATAAGACAGTCCCTTCTCCTGGCACTGGCCGTTGATCATGGTGTTGATCTGCTCCAGAACCTCCTGCAGGGAAAATTCCTCATTCTTCAGCGCCATTCTTCCGCTCTCGATCCGGCTCATATCCAGAATCCCATTGATCAGGGAGAGCAGATGCTTCGCGCTTTCGGAGATCTTTTGAAGGCGTTCCCTCGTGAGGCCGTTCAGGTCCGGATCCTGGAGCGCAAGGGTATTCAGTCCGATGATGGCGTTCATGGGTGTGCGGATCTCATGGCTCATCGAGGACAGGAAGGAGGTTTTTGCGGCATTCGCCTCCTCTGCCTGCGCCAGTGCGGATTTGAGCGTTTCCTGCTGCTCCGACAGCGCTTTCTCCATCTGTTTTTGCTTCGTGATATCCACAAAGATGCCGATATAAGTGATGGGGGTGCCGTCGGGCCGGCGTGTCAGCTGGCCCATGGCATGAAACCAGCGCCAGCCTTCCTTTTTTGTTTTCAGCTGATACTCGACATCATAGGCCGTCCGGCCGGTATAATCGTTGATCGCGTCGTAAAATTGCTTCAGCACGCGCTCCTTGTCGTCCTTGGCCAGCAGATCGGACCAGGATTCCAGCTTGTCGGGAAAATCCTCTTTGCTGTTGTAGCCCAGCATCCGGCGGAACGTGTCCGACCATGTGACGCTGGCCATTTGCCCCTGCTTGTCAAAGTCTATGTACCAGGGGCCGGAATCCAGCATTTCATGCAAAGCGGTCAGCGATTCATTCTGCCGCTCCTGCTGCAAAAGCTGATCCTGCAGCTTCAGCCGCGTCTCCAGCTCCTGCTGTTTGACTCTGTTCTCGGCCTCCACCGTCTCTTTTTCCAGCATGAGGCGGCTGTTCTTTCTGTTCTGGGTCACGACGACAAAGAATATGCCGAACACCAGGAGCGTGGTGAGGACGCTCTGCATCAGATTGCGGTTGATAATGGCCCTGGTAATGATATTGATCTGCTCGCCGACGACGCTTTCCCGGATCAGATAGGTAAGCATCCAGTCCGTGCCCGTGACCGGAAGATAATACAGGGTCTCTTCGATGCCGTTGTAGTTGAAGGTGATCACACCTTCCCGTCCGGCAGAGAAGTCCCCATTCACCTGTTCAAAAGAGGAGCCATCCTCAAATACGGCGATGGTCAGAGCATCCAGAAGATTATCGCTGCTGGCCAGTCCGCCCAGAACCACGTTGGTCAGGGAAATGCCGGTCCTGTCATACAGGTTGCAGAAGGTCACGCCGTTGGCGTCAGACTGGAGAGACAGTCCCTCCAGCAGGACGTCCATATCGATTTCCATGAAGCAGCAGGTCAGCGTTTGCCCGTTAAAGGGCAAGTGCTCGACCGGTACGGCGATGACGACCTTTTTGTCCTCGGTGTTGATGTCTTTGATGGATACCTGCGGGCCTGCAATGGTCATATAGTCAAAGCTGTAATCGCCGATGTTGTAGATCGGCCCCTGGGAAGTATAGATCGTCCCGCCGGTATCCACGAATGCAAACTTCTCGGCGCTGTAGAGCTTTTTCATCCTGGCCTGAAAGGCCTGAAGATGCTCCATGTCCGACAAATCGGTCTCATCCAGCAGCTCCAGGGCGTGGTCAATATTCTGAATGTTGCTGTATATATTGGAGGCTACGACCTGCTCCCTTCGGCCCGCCAGTTCGCCCAGATAGAAATTGCTGACAACGTGAACCGCTTTTTCTGTATTTTTCCGGGCGCTGACGCCCGTCAGAAACGTAGATAAAACCAGAAGCAGCACAATGACAGCGGCGCTGATCACGGTTATTCTCAGCGTGCCGGCCCTCAGCTTATCTCTCATGTTTCTTCCCTTTCTGCGATCGCTGCCGCGCAGCTCAGCATGTATCGTTTCAATCCATGCCCTCGTTTAGCCGTTTCCTGCGGATTATACAATATGTATAATTTTATCATGTATCTTATCCGCTTTCAATAAGCAGGCAATATTCCAAGGCAATTCCGCATAATTCCGGCGCTGGTGTGGGGTATGGGCAGTTGTTGTCACTGATGCGAAACTATCCGGCTTTTCAAAAAAAGAGCACAGGGCCCGGAAAAAAGGCCTTGTGCTCTTGATTTCCTTGCTGCCGGGACACTCCGTTGACGGCTTTCGGCGCGATGACGGCGCTCTCAAAGAAACAGGCCTTGCCAACGTCCGTGCCTGTGCCCGCCCGAAGATCCGCCGGAGGGGCCTCCGCCTCCGAGATATGGCCGCCCAGGCCGAAGGATCCGCTTGGCGTCCTCCGGATCCCTGCGGAGCGTGGCGCAGACCGCTTCCCAGTAGAGAGCGGGCGCGGTTTTCCCGCCGGGAGCGGAGGGCAATACGCAGCTCAATGGCGCCGATTCCTGCGAGGAGCTTTTGCCGACGTTCAGGGCGTCCTCCCCTTTGCTCAAATCACGTCTGCCGAAGGCATGCCGGCGTCGCCTGGCTGCAGGAAGGCGGCAAAATCCGCTGCCGCAGGGGTGTGCTTTTCCTTTCGCCAGGCCAGTACGACCTTGCCGTGGAAGGCCCGTTTCGCCGGGAGGTAGGCAAGCTCGGCGGTTTCCGTCTCGCTGCGGACCATTTTGCTGTCGATGGAAAATCCGCCCTCCCGGACGATCCGGGTGGACAGCACATAGTAGGAGCCCGCATAGCGCACCTCGGCGGGCCGGATGCCGTAGCTCGCGCAGATCTCCTCCGCCAGACGCCGCTGCACTGCGGATTCCAGAATGAGGGGCCGCCCGTTCAGGGTTTCCAGCCCCGCCTCTCCCAGGGCCTTGGGTACCAGGAAGAAAAGGGGATATTCGCAGAGGAAAAGCGTGTCGAACTCCGACGGAGGCCCCAGCTCCGATTCCAGCGTCAGGACGAGGTCCAGCTCCTCGCACAGGAGCTTCCGGCGCAGGGAGGCGGCGTCGTAGCGCTCCAAAGCGATGTTCATGTCCGGGTGCTGCAGGGTGTAGGCCTGGATCTGCTCCTGGGCCACCAGAAAGGCCACCTCCCGGTTCAGGCAGCCGATCCGGAGATCGGGAGCGCCGCTGCGCCGCATCTGGCGGAGAATATCCTCCACGCTTACCCGGAAGCGGTGATATTCAAAATCCAGGCGGGCGTACAGCTCCCTGCCCTCCTCCGTCAGCTGCACGCCCCGGTTGGTGCGGGAAAACAGGGGGCCGCCGTAGTCCTTTTCGATCCGGGAAATGGTCTTGCTCAGGGCCGGCTGGCTGA
>JBGUOI010000180.1:0-12362 GCA_045118075.1 Porcincola sp.
ACTGCGGCTATACGGCGCCGATGCCGGGAACCTGTCCCGAATGCGGCGAGAGTTTTCTGCGCCCGATGAAGGCAGGGACCGAACAGATCGAGGATGAGGTCCGGAAGCTTTTTCCGGAGGCGAAGGTCCTTCGGATGGACCTGGATACGACGCGCGGAAAGGACGGGCATGCCAAAATCCTCTCGGCGTTTGCCGCCCATGAGGCAGATATCCTGGTCGGCACCCAGATGATCGTCAAGGGACATGATTTCCCTGATGTGACGCTGGTGGGGATCGTGGCAGCGGACCTGTCGCTCTACGTGCCTGATTTCCGCTCCGCGGAGCGGACTTTCCAGCTGCTGACACAGGCAGCCGGACGGGCCGGACGGGCCGAGAAAAAGGGGAGAGTGATCGTACAGACATACTCTCCGGACCATTATGCCATCCGGTGCGCCGCAGCGCAGGACGATAAAACCTTCTATGAGGAAGAGATCGCGGTTCGCTCCCTGGGAGGATATCCGCCGCTTGGAAGGATGACGGCTGTTCACATGAGTTCGGAGGATGAGCAGCAGCTTGGAAAAGCGGCCATGTTCCTGGGCAAATTCGCCCGTCTCGCCGCCGCAAAGAGCGGGGGCGTACTGGTACTGGGGCCATCGGACGAGCTCATATCAAAGATCGCCGACCAGTATCGGAAGGTGATCTACCTGAAAGCACAAAACAGATCCGCCCTGGAGGAAGTCCGGAGCAGGATGGAAGAATATATCGCGATCAATGAAGGCTTTGATCCGGTCACGATCCAGTATGAGAACATGTAAAGACCGGATACAGATAAATGACAGATAACGGAGGAGATACAGATGGCACTTAGGCAGATCAGGACCCTTGGGGATCCGGTACTTGAGAAAAAATGCAAAGAAGTAAAGGAGGTCACCCCCAGGATCAGAGAGCTGATCGATGATATGCTTGAGACCATGTACGATGCGTCGGGCGTTGGACTGGCAGCCCCCCAGGTCGGCGTACTTCGCAGAATCGTCGTGATCGATGCCGGGGAAGGGCCCATCGTCATGATCAATCCGAAGATCCTCGAACAGGACGGGGAACAGGTCGGAGCGGAAGGGTGCCTGAGCGTTCCGGAAAAGGCCGGACAGGTGACCAGGCCGATGCATGTGAAAGCGCAGGCCCTGGATATCGACATGAATCCGTTTGAGATCGAAGGAGAAGAACTGCTCGCGAGGGCGATCTGTCATGAACTTGACCATCTTGACGGCGTGATGTACGTGACCAAGGTGGAAGGAGAGCTGTACGACGTGCTGCCGGAGGAAGAGTCTGAGGAAGACGAGGAAGCGCCGGAAGACGAAGAAGAGACGGGAAGCGAAGCGGCGGAAAGTAGAGCAGCTGCAAAGGCTGCGGAGAGCGAAGCAGTACCGGAAGCATAAAAAGGAGATGAGGCGATGCCGGAACTTAAAAGAGTGATCTTTATGGGAACGCCCGATTTTGCACTGGGCATCCTCAAAGCGCTGATGGCGGATGAAAAAATTAAGATCGTGGGAGTCTTTACCCAGCCGGATAAGCCGGTGGGCAGGAAGGGCATCTTAACGCCCCCGCCCGTAAAGACGGCTGCCCTTGAAGCCGGGATCAGTGTTTACCAGCCGGTGAAAATGCGCGATGAGGAGACCATCAGCCTGATCCGGTCGCTGGAGCCGGACTGCATCGTCGTGGCTGCCTACGGAAAGATCATCCCCCAGGCTGTGCTGGACATCCCTCCGTGCGGGTGCATCAATGTGCACGCATCGCTCCTTCCCGCCTACCGCGGAGCCGCCCCTATCCAGTGGGCGATCCTTAACGGAGAAAAAGTGAGCGGGGTGACGACCATGCGAATGAACGCCGGACTCGATACCGGCGATATGATCCTGAAAGAGGAGGTTCCGATCGCGGATGACGAGACCGGAGGAAGCCTGTTTGACAAACTGTGCGGATGCGGGGCAAAGCTCCTGATCCGGACGCTTGACCTGATCCGTTCCGGGGAGGCGGTCTATGAACCGCAGCCGGAGGAGAGCACGACAGCCTATGCCGCCATGCTGACAAAGAAGGACGGACTGATCGATTTTGGCAGGACGGCCGCAGAGATCGAACGGCAGGTACGGGCACTCGACCCGTGGCCGGGGACTTACACCCGGCTTAAGGGAAAGCAGCTCAAAGTGCTGGAGTGCACGGTCTTTCCGGAGGATGACGCTGCCGCAGCCGAACCCGGGACGGTTGTGTTTTCCGGAGAAGGCGGCATCGGAGTAAAGACAAAAGAAGGTATTTTGAAAATAACGAAAGTACAGCTGGAAGGAAAGAAACGCATGAGCGCAGCCGAATTTCTGCGGGGAGCGCCGATCGGCGCGGGAACCGTTCTCGGCGAATAATGAGGATCTATGATGAATCTTTTGACAAGCGGCTTTTTGTTCGGGGCCGGCCGACACGGCTTCATGGGCTTTGACTGGACATACCTGCTGGCGATTCTCGGTTTTGTCCTGACACTCGCGGCGCAGGGGATGGTCAGCAGTACATTCCGGAAATATTCTGTACAGACCATGAGCGGCCTTTCGGGTGCGGAAGGCGCCCAGCGTGTCCTGTCGGCATTCGGGATCAGCAACGTCGGCATCGCGAGCGTGTCAGGGCAGCTGACCGATCATTACGATCCGCGCAGCAAACAGCTCAGGCTGTCGGACGCGACCTACGGGGTGCGCACGGTGGCGGCGGTATGCGTGGCGGCACACGAGTGCGGACATGCGAAACAGGATAAAGATCATTTCGGACCGCTGGTGCTCAGGTCGGTCCTTGTTCCGACGGCAAGCTTCGGCTCACAGGCTGCCTGGCCCGTGTTCCTGGCCGGCCTGATCTTTTCCATCAGACCGCTGCTGACCGCCGGCATCGTGCTGTTCTGCCTGGCGGTCCTGTTTCAGCTGGTAACGCTGCCGGTAGAATTCGATGCATCCAGGAGAGCGCTGAAAGTTCTTTCTGAAAATCATATCCTGCCCCCCGATGAGATGGAGGGCGCCAAAAAGGTCCTGACAGCCGCCGCAATGACTTATGTGGCTGCGCTGGCTTCGTCAATGCTTCAGCTTCTTCGTCTGATCATTCTGGCAAGGGGGAACAGCCGTGACTAATTCAGTCAATCTGCGTGAAATCGTTCTGGAAGACCTGATGGCGATCACTCAGGAAGAGGCATACAGCCATATTGTCCTTAATGAGACGCTCAGCAAATACCAGTACCTGGATAAGCGCGACCGGGCATTCATCAGCCGTGTGACCGAGGGGACGCTGGAGAAGATGCTGCTTCTGGACTATGTGATCGAATGCTTTTCCAAGGTTCCGGTCTACAACATGAAGCCGTTGATCCGGAACCTGCTTCGGATGAGTGTCTACCAGCTCAGGTACATGGACTCTGTCCCCGACAGCGCAGTGTGCAATGAGGCGGTAAAGATCGCGGCCAGGCACGGCTTCTATAACCTGAAGGGGTTTGTCAACGGGGTGCTTCGGACGATCGCGCGCGATATGGATAAGGTAAAATGGCCTGACCCGAAAGAGGATCCTGAGAAGTACCTGTCGGTCATGTACTCCATCCCGGTGTGGATCCTTCGCAAATGGATGCCGCAGTTCGGGTTCACCGTCACGGAAAAGATCTGCAGAAGCTTCGAGGAACGCAGCGGCACCGTGGTTCGCTGCAACCTGCAGAAAGGTTCCGTGGACGAGATCATCCGCTCGCTCGAGGCGCAGAAGATCACCGTGAAGCGGCATCCCTACCTGGATTATGCCCTGGTGATCTCTGGATATAATTACCTGCAGGCCGTGGATGCCGTGCGGGAAGGGCTGGTGTATGTACAGGATGTCTCTTCGATGCTGGTGACGGAGTGCGCGGCTCCCAACTGGGGTGACTTTGTCATTGACAGCTGCGCGGCGCCGGGCGGAAAGAGCCTGCATATGTCCCAGAAACTGGAAGG
Source organism: Porcincola sp. (assembly GCA_045118075.1). Taxonomy (GTDB): domain Bacteria; phylum Bacillota; class Clostridia; order Lachnospirales; family Lachnospiraceae; genus Merdiplasma. Next base: position 3,966 of record JBGUOI010000180.1, read on the forward strand.
ATCGGGCTACGTGGAGGCCAGGGATATCTCCGAAGCCAAGGTGGCCATCATGCAGGATAATATCGAGCGCAGCGGCTCCATCAATATCCGGGCAAGGGTCATGGATGCCACGATTCCCGATCCCGAATCGAGGGATATCGCGGATATCGTGCTCGCGGACGTTCCGTGTTCGGGACTCGGAGTCATCGGCAAAAAACAGGATATCAAGAACAAGATGTCACCGGGAAGGCAGGCTGAGCTGATCCGCCTCCAGCGCAGGATCCTTCATGTAGCTTCCACCTATGTGAAGCCGGGCGGCGTACTGATCTACAGCACCTGTACGATCGGGGCGGACGAGAACCAGAATAACCTGAAGTGGTTTTTGGAATACTTCCCGTACCGGCTCGAATCGATCGATCCGTACATCTGTGAGGAGCTGCGCTGCGCGACCACGAGAGGCGGCTTTATCCAGCTGCTTCCGGGCGTCCACCAGTCGGACGGCTTCTTTATCGCGCGTCTGCGCAGACTGGAGACGTCATGACGGATCTTAAATCGATGACGCTCCCGGAGCTTAAGCAGTTTCTGACACAGGCGGGAGAAAAACCGTTCCGGGCGGGGCAGGTCTATGACTGGATCCATAATAAGCTGGTCTCATCCTTCGATGAGATGACGACGCTCTCAAAGCCTCTTCGGGAGAAGCTTTCGAAGACCTGCAGCCTGTGCACGGCCAGGCCGGTCCAGGTACTGACCTCGGCAAAGGACGGCACGAAGAAATACCTGTTCATGCTTGAGGACGGCAATGTCATCGAGAGCGTGCTGATGCCCTATCACCACGGCAACAGCGTGTGCATCTCCTCTCAGGTGGGCTGCGCCATGGGATGCTCATTCTGCGCTTCCACGATCGGAGGGAAAGTCCGTTCCCTGAGCGCGGGCGAGATGCTCGAACAGGTCTACCGGATTCAGGCACTCTCGGGGGAGAGGGTCGGAAGTGTGGTCGTCATGGGGACAGGGGAACCGCTGGACAACTTTGAAGCGCTGGTGCGCTTTATCCGGATACTGACGAGTGAAAAAGGACTGAACTTAAGCGGGCGTGCCATTACGGTCTCCACCTGCGGAATCGTTCCGGGCATCCTGAAGCTGGCCGAAGAGGACCTTCCCATCACGCTGGCGCTGTCGCTGCATGCGCCAAGTCAGGAGAAGAGGGAAAAGCTGATGCCCATCGCCCGGCGCTATTCGCTCGGCGAGGTGCTTGACGCCTGCCGGGTGTATTTTGAGAAGACCGGACGGAGGCTTACGTTTGAATATGCGCTTGTAAAAGGAGAGAACGATTCGCCCGCGGACGCGAAGGCGCTCGGCGCACTGATCGGCCAGCTGCACGGTCATGTGAACCTCATACCGGTCAATCCGGTAAGGGAGAGAGGCCATCAAAGGCCCGAAAAAGCGCGTGTTGAGGCGTTTAAAAACAATCTTGAAAATCAGGGGATTAATGTTACTATTAGGAGAGAAATGGGGACGGATATCAACGGCGCCTGCGGACAGCTGCGGCGCGGATATCTGGACGGAGAAACTGAGGAAACTGTATGAGATCTAGCGCACTGACGGATGTCGGCATAAAACGGAATATGAACCAGGACTTTGTCTACGCATCCGATCAGAAGGTGGGCTGTCTGGAGAACCTGTACATCGTCGCGGACGGAATGGGAGGCCATAACGCCGGAGACTACGCTTCGCGGTGTGCGGTGGAGACGATCGTGGACTACATCGGCAGCGCCGATGAGAAACCGCCGGTGGCCTTGCTGCTCGAAGCGGTGCAGGCGGCGAACGAGACGGTCGTAGCAAGGTCCGTACAGGACAAGAAACTGGAGGGTATGGGCACCACCCTGGTGGCGGCCACGGTGCAGAAAGGCTGTCTGTACGTGGCGAACGTAGGTGACAGCCGGCTCTACATCCTGGATGAAGATGAGATCGTGCAGATCACCCGGGACCATTCCCTTGTGGAAGAAATGGTCAGGTCGGGCCAGCTGGCGAGGGAAAAAGCCAGGACCCACCCGGAGAAAAACGTGATCACCAGCGCCGTGGGCATGAAGACGATGCCCAAAATCGACTGCTTTGATGCGGCGCTCTACCCCGGAGATATCTTCCTGATATGCTCCGACGGATTAACCAATATGCTGGAGGATGAGGAGATCCTCCGGATCGTGCACTCGCAGGAAGACCTTTTGGGAGCTGCACAGAAACTGATCGACGCAGCCAACCGTAACGGAGGCAGTGATAACATATCGGTCATCCTGGCAACGCCGGATGAGGGTGAGGTGTAAGAAATGCTTAAAAACGGCATATTCCTTCAAAATCGATACGAGATCATCAGCTGCATAGGCTCCGGCGGCATGGCGGATGTCTATAAAGCGAAAGATCATAAACTGAACCGGTTTGTGGCAGTGAAGGTCCTGAAGCAGGAATTCAGGGATGACGCCACTTTCCTTTCCAAATTCAGGGTGGAAGCCCAGGCCGCGGCCGGCCTGTCCCACGCCAACATCGTGAATGTGTACGACGTCGGCGAAGAAGGTCCCATCAATTTCATCGTCATGGAACTGGTGGAGGGCATCACTCTCAAAGCTTATATCGGGAAAAAGGGCAAGCTCTCCGTCAGGGAGGCGACCAGTATCGCTCTGCAGGTGTGTGCAGGTCTGGCGGCTGCCCATAACAACAATATCATTCACCGTGACGTGAAGCCCCAGAATATTCTGATCTCCATGGACGGAAAGGCGAAGATCGCAGATTTCGGCATCGCCAGGGCGGCGACCTCGAATACGATCAACTCCACGGCGATCGGATCGGTGCATTACTGCGCGCCCGAACAGTCCAGAGGCGGGTATTCCGATGCGAAGAGCGATATCTATTCGCTGGGCATCACGCTCTATGAGATGGTCACCGGCCGCGTGCCTTTCGACGGGGACTCTACGGTGGAGATCGCTCTGCGTCATCTGCAGGATGAGATCCCAAGCCCGAAGAAATTCACGCCGGAGCTTCCGTTCAGCACGGAGCAGATCATCTTGAAGTGTACCCAGAAGAGTCCTGACCGGCGTTACCAGTCGGTAGAGGAACTGATCCGCGACCTTAAGGAGTCGTTGGTCAATCCGGGCGGCAATTTCGTAGTGATCCCGCAGGTGGACCGCAAAGCCCAGACCGTGAAGCTGACGGAGCAGGAGATGCGCCAGCTGAAGAACAGCTCGCTTCCCTCCTATGACAGGAACATCAATACGGGAGCCGTCTCTTCGATCACGGGAGCTGTTCCGGGTGCGAATCCGGTCTCCGGTGACATCAGAAATGACGGTTACAGCGGCAGCTATTACCAGAGCAGCGGATACCAGAACATGCGCCATAACGCCCGCACAAGCAGTGAGGGTGACCTGACCTACAGCGAGTACGATCGTCCGGATCCTTTTGATGATGAGGAAGAGCTCGAGGAGACAACGGGCACACGCCGCCGCAGACGCCGCAATGATAACGACCACGGAGGTGAGCGCATCATTACGGTGATCGGCATCATCGCCGCCGTGATCGCAGGCCTGGTGATACTGGCCTTTGTCGGCAGGACATTGGGACTGTTCGGCGGCCAGGGCCGTACTCCGCAGCCGTCAACAAACACGAATACCGTATCGGACGGCGCTTCGACCGTGACCGTTCCCGACCTGATCGGGAAGACAGAAGAGGAAGCCAGGGAACTTTTAAAGACAAACTCCCTTGTCCCGGAATTTCTCTCCGAGACGCCTTCCTCCGAATATGAGAAAGGACTGGTAGCCAGCCAGACCGTGCCCCCCGGAACCGGCGTGGAGAAGAACACGCAGGTGGGCTATGAGCTCAGCTCCGGCTCATCACAGACACTCACCGTGCCGGACCTGGAAAACAAGACCGCGGAGGAAGCGGCGGAAGCCCTCAGCAACCTGGGGCTGACCGCTGAAACAGAATCGTTCTACAGCAATACCATTGACCTGGGGAATGTCATCACGACGAACCCCGGCGCCGGAAGTGTGGTGAACGCAGGCAGCACCGTGAAGATCTATGTGAGCCTCGGGCAGGACACTTCGCAGGTGAGAGTCCCCGAAGTCGTCGGGCACTATGTAAGCGATGCCCAGACGATGCTTACGAATCTGGGTCTTTACTGCTATGTCAACAATGTGAACGATGATAATGTGGAAGCGGATATCGTGATCGACCAGGACGTCGCTCCCGATACCCCGGTCGCGTCGGGAACGGCGGTCACTCTTACCGTCAGCATGGGACCCGAAAAGGACGTCAATGTTGACGTGGAGGACCCGGAAGGGACCTGGATGTGCAATGCGCAGCTGCAGCCCCCGGCAGACTATAACGGCCAGCCGGTAAGGATCCAGCTCGTGCAGGGAGAATACACAAAGACCCTCTTTGAAGGAAACACGGATTTCCCGTATTTCCTGAATGTGGAAGGCCAGCCGGGTGTCGGCATCGGGACCGTCAATGTCTATACGCTCGATCCGCAGAGCTGGGAACCGGTACAGACGACTGTCTATGAGAATATAGAATTTACCAGGGTTGATTGAATGCAGGGAAAGATCATAAGAGGAGTCGGAGGATTTTATTACGTCTATGTGGAGGGCAGCGGCATCTATGAGTGCCGGGCCAGGGGGATTTTCCGAAAAGAAAAGACCAAACCGCTCGTAGGGGATGTGGTTACGATGCACGTGACCGATCCGACCGATATGGAAGGAAGCCTCGATACGATCCTTCCGCGTAAGAATACACTGCTTCGGCCCGCCGTGGCCAACATCGACCAGGTGCTTTTAATGTTCGCGGCGGCCAGTCCCGACCCGAATTTCAACCTGCTTGACCGTTTCCTTATCTACATGTCGCGGCAGCAGGTGCCGGTCATCCTGTGCTTCAACAAAACGGATCTGGTCAGTTCCCGGGTCCTGGAAGAGTATACGGATATCTATAAGGACTGCGACCTGACCATCCTGCCTCTGAGCGTGCAGGAAGAACAGGGAATCGAGGAGCTTCGGAAGATCCTGCTCGGTAAGACAACCGCGGCAGCCGGCCCTTCGGGCGTAGGCAAGTCCTCGCTGACGAACCTTTTGTGTCCGGATGCCGGAATGGAAGTGGGTGCCTTAAGCCGCAAGATCAGCCGCGGAAAGCAGACCACGCGTCATACCCAGCTTAACAGGATCGCGCCGGAGACGTATCTTCTCGATACACCCGGGTTCTCCTCGCTGTGGCTGATCGATATGGATGAGCGGACGCTGCGCGATTCGTACCCGGAGTTCAACGCTTACAAGGACCGCTGCCGGTTTAACCAGTGCATGCACATATCCGAACCGGACTGTGCGGTGAAAGAAGCGGTCAGCGAGGGAAAGATCCCGAAGATACGATATGATAATTACCTGCTTTTGCAGGAGGAACTTAAAGGACAGAAAAAATACTGATTTCGGGGCCGCCTGCGATCAGGGCCGGAGGGAGACCACATGAGAAAAAACATACTTTCACCGTCCATACTGGCTGCGGATTTTACCTGTCTTGGAAAAGACATCAATGACGCGGTGGCTGCCGGAGCAGAGTATATCCATGTCGATGTAATGGATGGCTGCTTTGTCCCGAGCATTTCATTCGGAATGCCGGTGATCAGTTCCATCCGTCCCTGTACGGACGCCTTCTTCGATGTCCACCTGATGATCGAGCAGCCGGAGCGCTATATCGAAAGATTTGCCGAAAGCGGCGCCGATTCCATTACCGTTCACGCTGAAGCGACCCGCCACCTTGACCGGGTGCTTTCCCAGATCGCCGACGCGGGCTGCAAGGCCGCGGTCGCGCTCAATCCGGCCACGCCGTTAAACGTGCTCGACCATGTGCTCGACAAAGTGGATATGATTCTTGTGATGACAGTCAATCCCGGATTTGGCGGACAGAAGTACATCGAAGCCATGACGGACAAGATCCGCACCCTGCGCCGCCTCCTGCTTTCTAAAGGACTGGAGAAGGACATCCAGGTGGACGGCGGCATCAACGAAAACACCGTCCGCACAGTTCTTTCCGCCGGCGCCAATGTTATCGTCGCCGGATCGGCCGTTTTCGGGAAAGAGACCGCAAAGAGAGCATCCACGCTGCTCGGAATTATGAAAGAATACGACAGCTGGGAAGAGATCAATTAAGGAATAATTACGAATTTCGGCGACTCTTCGCCATAAACTGCCTGCCGGGCTCTGATAAGATCAGATCAGGCAGGTTTCTTTGATTTACTTTCCCGTAAAGGAGGTCGTCCATGAAAAATACAAAGATGAAAAAAGCATTCATGGCGCTGCTTGCAGGCAGCCTTGTACTGGCAAACGCCGCCGTCGGTTTCGGCGCATCCGCAAGTGCCGGCGTTGAACCGTCGACGGAGGAGATGCCGCTTGAAACCGAAGAGGCATTGGCCGAGGAGACAGAAGCGGCCGATGGGGCTGTGTTCAATGAGACCGAAGCGGTCGGACCGGGTTTGACGGAGACCGAGGCTCTCGAGCCGGAGAGTGATGCAGCGGAGGATACCGAGCTTAAGCGGATCCGCTTTGCGGCCGATAAGCAGGAACTGTACGATGTGATCAGCAGCTTTGATGACAGCTGGTACTGGATCGACGATGTCGATTATATGGTAGAGGAAGCGGCGGTTGACACGGTCGGAACTGTGTCAAATACGTCTGCCATGAAGGCGGATGCTGCTTCGCCGGCTGCAGCGGCACCCGATTACTCGGATGTCAACGTCAGGCAGGAAGGCGTGGATGAAGCCGACGTGATCCGCACTGACGGAAAATACATCTACATCCTTTGCAGTGACCACACGCTTTACATTGTCGAGCCGGGAGCGGACGGCCTTAAAGAAGCCGCCTGTATCGATCTTCCCCGGGAAAGCGGCAACTATCAGAGCGAAGAGATCTTCCTTGGCAAGAACTGTGTCCAGGTCATCGCCTGCCGGGATTATTATGACCGGGATGCCGCAGACGGGATGAGTTATATCCAGGAGACCTTCCTTTACACCTATGACCTGACCGATATCGAAAACCCGGTACTGGCCGGGACATACCGCCAGGACGGCTATTACCAGGAGGCCAGGAAAAAGGACGGAAAGATCTATCTGTTCACCCGGTGGACGCCTCTTGTCAACACCAGCTGCGAGAGCAGCGTGCTGACGCCTTCTGTCTGCGGGGAGGAGATGGATCCTACCTCCGTATGTATTCCGGAAACGATGACATCACGTGAATATATGGTGATCTCAGCCCTTGACGAGAAGAAGCCGTCCGTATGCACGGATGCCAAGGCGCTGGTATCCGGCTCAGACTTAAACTATGTCAGCCTTGAAAACATTTATGTACTGAACCGAGACTGGAATTCCGATAAGACATCTACGGAGATCACGAAATTTTCCTACGCGGACGGCAGGATCGACCCCGTAGCAGCCGGGCGTGTGCGCGGCACGGTAAAGGACAGCTTCTGCATCGACGAATACAACGGCTATCTTCGCGTGCTCACCACCTACCGGGGCAGCGCCGATACTACGATTATGGAGGCACTTTCAAACCTGTTCGGCTTCTATTACGACGACCCGGACCGGTTTGTCGATCACAACGCCCTATACGTGCTGGATGAGAAGATGGTGCGGACCGGCCGCTTAAAGGACCTGGCCGAAGGCGAAACGATGCGATCCGCCCGGTTCTTCGGCGACATCGCCTACTTTGTGACTTTCCGGAATACAGATCCGCTCTTTACCGCGGACCTGTCCGATCCGGCTGCGCCGAAGATCATCGGCGAACTCGAGATCCCCGGCTTTTCCGGCTACCTGCATCCGTTCGGTGAAAACAAGCTGCTCGGTGTCGGCTACACCGCCGATGTACTGACCGGCGCGACGACGGGCATCAAGCTCTCCCTTTATGACATCTCCGATCCCGTCAACGTGAAAGAGAGCGACATCACGACCATCAACGGCATCACCTACCTGCCCGCACTGGACGACTACCGCGCCTTCCTGGTCAACGCTGACCGCGGCCTGATCGGCTTCTACCTCAACGACCGCTACTTCGTGTACACCTTAAAGCCCGAAGGCGGCTTCGAAAGAAGCCTGATCTACGACCTCTACGAGGACGACCTGCAGGACAATTACGGATACGAAGAGATCCGCGGTCTGTTCATCGCAGACGAGTTCTACCTGGCCGGCCCGGCGTTCGTGACCGCCTTCGATATGGAGAACGGGTATGCGAAGGACGATGTGCTGAAGTTTGGGAAAGTGGAGATAGGGGAGTAAGAGAGGCGCAGCGGCGATTATGGAGTGGCGCGAGGCGCAGCGTGGAGGCTGGCCACCAGAAAAAGCAAGTTTGGCCCCAACGCGGGAGGCCGCAACAAGCCTTTGGGGCGGCGCAAGGT
>JBGUOI010000181.1:0-3497 GCA_045118075.1 Porcincola sp.
AGCAACGTGTTCGAGAACCTTTACGCTCTCACTACATACTTCCGGTCCGATCCCGTCCCGGCCATCAATTCTTTACCTGTTTAGTGAGAGCTTTCTATTTCGCTATTGCGACAGCCCCTTCTTTTTTGAGACAGTTCGAGGCCCCGGTTCCCCGGGGCCTCTCTCTTTGTCTTCTGATGTCATTCTAATAAGAAATGGTATTAATTTCCCCGGATCTCCTGCCGCATAAATCCGATATAGGAAATAGTAAATGCCGCAAAAGTCAACGCCAGCAGTCCTACCAGATGAGGCCATACGAGCAGCAGACTCTGTCCCAGCGGAAGATAGCCGCTCAAGGCGCCGACCAGTTGTGTATAGGATACGGCGTTGATCGCTCTTGTGGCAGGGTTCATCAGTACGGAACTTGCTTCTGAATAAAGATAATATGGTGAGACCCTGTTCAGATTCAGGTTCAGATTATAATTATTCATCCCATTGACTGCCTGCTGGTATTCCGTATTGACCGGGTATGCCGCGTTTGCCATGATGCCTGCCAGAAGGCTCATGAAGATGGCAAAGAACAGCCACAGAGCGATCGAAGCCAGGGCTGAAGTCGCCGCATGTCTGGTAAATACGGAAAACAGCATGGCCATAGCCAGCCAGAAACAGATATAGATAACTGTATAGACCAGATAGATCAGGACTCTGACGGCCTCTTCACCGGAAGGACGGATGCCGGAAGCCAGAAAGCCTGCGCATCCGACCGAAATTCCGGTACTCAGGACCATGATGGCGATCAAAGTCGAAGATGCCAGAAACTTTCCGATGATGATGGAGTCCCTGTATATAGGCTGAGACACAAGCCGGTTCAGAGTACCGTTGTTTTTCTCCGCATTGATCGAATCAAATCCAAGAATAAGCCCGATAAAAGGCCCGACCAATGCGATCAGCGACATATACGATGGGATGGAGCTGCCGCTTGTCGTATACAGTTTCAGAAACATATAGTTCATGTCAAACGAAGACTTCGAGTCCATAGCCGCGTTTTTAATGGCGCTGCTGATACCTGTAACCGCCCCATATACACTCGCGATCGTCATCGCGATCACAAGGATCAGAATAATGATAAAACGTTTGCTGGTCACATGATCGGCCATTTCTTTCTGATACAGTGCCGTCAGACTATGGTACCGGATATTCCGGCGTTTACTTTCCTCTGCGGCCGAAACGGCGTTTCCTGCTGCGGTTTTCAGCATTCTGATCATCTCCCTCTTTTTCAGCTTCTTCAAAATAGACATGGTAGATTTCGTCCAGATCTCCACCTTTTTGATGCATGTGCAGAAGTTTGTACTCATTCATTCCGAGAAATCTTGTAATACTGCTCCGCAGATCCTTTGAAGAGCTGATCACAAATGTATTTCCCTCTTTTGAAATCCCCGTAATACCATCCAGTTCATTGATATACCCGAGAAATCTGTCATCACATGGCTCCGCTTCCACCTCAAGAGTATAATGTCCCTGCGCCGCTATCTGCGAACCCAGTTCGCTGATCCCTCCGCATGCGATCAGACTGCCGCCCACAAAGATTCCGACACGGTCGCAGATCTGCTGGATCTGGTACAGCTGATGGCTGGACACGAGGATCGTTTTCCCGTCTTCCACGCTCAGCTGCCTGATCAGTTTCAGGAACTCGCGCATGCCCTCCGGATCAAGACCCAGGGTAGGTTCATCCATGATGATCACTTCCGGATCCTTGATCAGAATATCCGCAATCCCAAGTCTCTGACGCATACCTTTTGAATATGTCCCTGTTTTCTGATCTGCGGCATACATCATCCCGACCCGTTCCAGAAGATCGTTGATCAGCGGATCGATCTCTTTTTCCGGGATTCCGTTCAGTCTTGCCGTGAAGCGAAGATTATCCCTGCCTGTCAGGTCGCCGTAAAATCCGACATTGTCCGGCAGATACCCGGTGATCCGCTTGACCTGCATGGACTGCCTTGTACAGTCAAACCCATCGATCAATGCCTTTCCTTCCGTAGGTTCGGTCAGCCCCAGAAGCATCAGTATAGTTGTCGTTTTTCCCGCACCATTCGGTCCGAGGAGCCCGAAAATCTCGCCCCGCCTGATCTCCAGTCCGAGATGATTTACGGCTGTTTTCGCGCCATAGGATTTGGTCAGATCTTCGGTACGGATAATTATCGTATCTTTCATTATGATCGCCCCTCAACATTATCTCCTGCCAAATCTGCGAATGATAAGAATCAGTCCGAGGATCAGCACTGCAATGATCGCGACTGCTGCAATGCCCCAGCTTGTATGGTTCTGTACGGAAACCCTGAGATCACATTCAGACGAAACCGCTTTGTTTGAAGCAGTGATCACCGTCACATAATCGCCCAGGATCGCATCCTTTGCCGGTGTGATATGTGCTGTCACTTCTCTGCTCTCGCCTGCAGGGATATCACTGATCGTGTCCTCATCAAATGTAACCTCCCAGTCAGTGGAAGCCTGCGCCTTCAGACTGATATTGGTCAGATCGATGTTTCCTGTATTCTGGATCGAAAGTGTAATATCCTGCGTCTCACCTGCATAGGTTTTAACGGAAAGATTTCCGGTCGGCGTCGTTGCATTTAATCCATATGTTCCGGTGATCTTGACGATGACCGGGAGCTCCAGAGTTTCTCCGGCGCTTTCTGCCGTCAGCGTGAGCGGATACTCACCGGCTGTCACATTCTGTGCCGGGCTGACCGCGACCGTGATCGAAGAAGTAGCTCCTGCATCCACCGGTACCGATGAAGTCTCACTTGCGCCTGACGGTGTAAATGTCACGTTCCAGCCTTCCGGTGCTCCTGCCGCAGACATCGAGTAGGTCTGGTTTTCACCGCTGTTGTTGGTAAGATCTGCAGTATAACTGAACTGCGTTCCGGCGGGTCCTTCCTGCTGTGCATAATCTGTTGTAAACGTACCGACACCGATCTTTTTTTCTTCTGTATCCACTTTGACCGTCAGCTCCAGATCTTCATCCACACTGCCGCCTTTTGCGTTCAATGTGATCGTGTAGGTATCTTCCTTTGTATCCTCAGGAACACTCAGAGAATAGCTGAGTGAAGGTGAATCTTCCTTTTTCTGACCGGCACTGATATGTACCATGGATACTTCATTGGCGCCGCCCTTAAACGTTCCCTGCCAGCCTTCCGGCAGATTTTCCGCACAAAGGTCAACCGTGGTTTCTTCTGAACCTGTATTTGTTATATACAGAGTAAACGTCGAGGTTCCACCAGGTTTTACAGTAACTCCGGGATAGTCCGTGCTGAACGTCACTTCACCTTCCTGGACAGCCGTTTCCTTTGGAGGCTGCGCTTCCGGTTCCTCCGCAAAAACATTCATCGGCATTACCAATGCCGCTGTCAAAATGCCTGCCGCCAGCAGTCCATACATAGATCGGACGGTTTTTTTTGCCATGATCCTTGATGTTTTTCGCATGATCTGATGCTCCCTTTCTTTCAGCTTTCAGT
>JBGUOI010000182.1:0-3297 GCA_045118075.1 Porcincola sp.
CCGTTCATAGTGTCAGGCACTCCCTTTTTACTGTTTCAAAACTTACATATGAAATGGATCCCTCCCGTATTCCAGGAGACATCGATACTCCCCTTCATCGACTTGACCAGCGATTCGGCTATGGAAAGGCCGATCCCGTACCCGCTCCTGTTTGTGCGCTTTCCGGAGCTTTCTGCACTGAGAGCCGCTGCAGTGCCCGCCGATATGGTATGCGCCTCATCCTTTCTGTAAAACCGTTCAAAAAAGCGGGAATAATCTGCGTTTTCACCTTCTGCATAATCGTTGGATACCGTGAGAACGGCCCCTTTCCTGCTGCGCGCAAGTTCGACCCTGATGGTTCCTCCGTCATCGCAGTACTTGATGGCATTGTCAACAAGTAGTGACGTAAGCTGACGCATACTGCTGTCATTGGATTTTATGACCAAGGAATCCGGAACCGTCATTTCCAGCTTCTTGCCTTCGCTTGCCGCTACGGGCGCAAAGGAGTCCGCCGTTTCCGATACTGCCGCCGCAATGTCAGTCTGCGTCAGTTCTCCGTCTGTCATTTCCTGCGCGCGCACGATCTGCACAAGGTTTCCGATCAGTCCCGTCATCCGGTCCACCTGCCTCAGCGTCGACTGGGACCACTCCGACTCGCCGTCCATCAATTCCTGCATTTCCGTATTAGCTTTGATCACAGCTAGAGGTGTCTTGAGCTCATGGCTGGCATTGGTGATGAACTGCTTCTGCTTTTCCATATTCTCCATTTCCGTGCGCACAAATCCTTTGGAGAGCAGCCGCATAATGAAGAAGGACAGGATCGTTCCGAACCCCAGTATGGAAAGTGCCGATATAAGAACACGGCGCATCATGCTCAACTGCTCGGTCCTGTCCAGATAGATGACGATCGTACCGCCCTCTTCTCTGTCTGCACAGTAGTAATAGTATCTTCCGAAGTTTCCGAAACGGAAGGGTCTGTCCAGCGCAATCCTCGCGTACTTTTCCGCCTGCTCCTCGTCGAGGTAGGCGATGTGGCTTGTCTTGATCACCGAGATTGACTCATCCTCATCATACAATACGGCAAAATAGCGCGTGGTATAATAGAAATCCGGCGTTTCTCCGAAGAAATCTCCCATGCCGAAAATACTTTGCAGGCTCCACTCCATGGTCTCCGAGAAGGAATTGTCGTGCCCATCCTCTGCGTCTGCATCGCTGTCATGAGCCTCTTCACTGTTGCCCTGGCTCGTACCCGGCTCCGGCAGGTCCCCGTCGTTCTCCGCGATATAGCGCATGATCTGATGCGCCTCGTTGCGGATGGTGATCGTGCTGAAAAGGTAGATCATTCCGCCCATGATCAGCATGACGCAAAAAAGGGTCAGCGTAGAGGCCGTTATGAACCGATTCCTGATTCGTTTGATTTCATGTTCTGTCATAAGTCATGATCCCGTCTGCAGGCCCGATGCCTGCTGCACTATTTTGACCTGAGCATATAAGCCCCGCTGCGCTCACCCGTCAGCTGTGCTGCCGCCCCGATGCCCGCAAGTTTTCTCTTCAGATATTTGACGTAAAGATAAACCGTGCTCTCATCGGCCGAATCATCTCCCCTCCAGACATGTTCCAGAATATAGTCCGTTGTCAGCTCCTTCCCGCCGTGCAGAGCAAGCAGATGGAGCAGCTCGCACTCCTTCATGGAGAGGCGGACACTGTTCTCCGCAGCCAGTTCCAGAGTGTCTGTGTTGAGAGAAAAGTCCGCGTAGGTCACAAGACTGCCGGAATATTTGGTCTTTCTCCTGGTCATGGCGTTGACCCGGGCCAGAAGCTCCTTCATGGCGAAGGGCTTGGGAAGGTAGTCGTCTGCGCCGGCATCAAGGCCCGCGACGCGGTCATCCACTTCCGACTTGGCCGTCAGCATGAGGACCGGAACGTTGATTCCCCGGCTGCGCATGTTCTTAAGAGCGGTGATTCCGTCCATTTTGGGCATCATGATATCCAGGATCACTGCATCATATCCGCTCAACTCAAGCTGTTCCAATGCGGCTTCACCATCATATACACTGTCTACTTCATAGCCGAATTTCTGCAGCATTACTGTCACTACGCGGTTGAGGTCTGTTGTGTCTTCCGCAATTAATACTTTCACCTTCTAAATATCTCCTTTCATCGGATCAGTGCAGTTCCCGGATCATGTCCCGCAGCGTCTGCATAGAAGAATCTGTGGATGCCAGCTCATCCGCACAGCGCTTAAGCTCGGCTGAAATGAGAGCGGTATTGCCGCCTATCTCTTTTTTGTACTTGAGGTGGTGCTCCAAAGCCGCCCAGGTATCCATGGAAATGGTCCGCAGCTGGATCTCCGCGTAAATCTTTTCATCGACAATAATGATCATATGAAAGCTTCGGTATCCGTTGGGTTTGACATGACGGATATAGTCCTTTTCCTCGATCAGGCGTATGCGTGGCAGTGCCAGCAGCCGGTCCCGGATCGTATAGATATCGTCAAGAAAGGCGCAGACCACGCGCAGGCCGATCGCGTCGTGGATCTTCTCCAGCGCCGATTCGGGCGTCTCGGGAAGACCCTTTCGTCTGCATTTCTCCCGCATACTCTCTTCCGACTTGATCCGGCCAAGCAGATGTTCAACGGGGTCCATCCCCAGTTCCCCTGCCATCTCGTTTCGGATCTTTGTTATTTCCTCAAGCACCATCTGCATCGTCTCTTCCAGCAAAGGCCCGGAAGTGCCGTAGATGCTGAGGGGGGTGTCTTTTACTACAGGTTGATTCAACGTACTCATAGTTCCTCCAGAACAGATGGCAGCATGTGATTTAGTTTCAGCTGCAATAGATGTCGGGATGCACCCTGATTATACCATATAAGCATCACTATTGGGTCTTTTGGACCTGGGGTCAAATGACCCTCTTGCCTCCGGCAGCGTCAAATAGCCTTGTCCCCCCCTCTCCACAGTAACCGGGAAAAAAGAAAAAGAAGGATTGCCGGTCATCGAAATCTGCCCTGTGATACGCAAGGAATTACTTAAACAAACCAGACCGGAAGTTCCAAAACGTTTTCCCTGAGCATTCCAAGGCAGGACACATACTGATAACAGCACCCATTCCTCTCTTTTTATTTTCAACTTTATCCAGTACTTGGAAAGCGCTTGCAGCATAGGCTGTTTCTGAAGTGTTCTTTTTTATCTCTATAGGATAAAGAACGCCGTTTTCTTCGATTATGAAATCGATCTCGCCTTCAACCTCAATCTCTTTACCATCCCGGCGAATTCTTTTTTTATCCTTTCCTCTGTAATAGGAAACACAATAGCGATAGTC
>JBGUOI010000183.1:0-2059 GCA_045118075.1 Porcincola sp.
TTTGCAAAGAGAATGATATACGCATCAACGGGCCGAAACTTGGACGGCCAGCAAAAGATCCTACGACAATCCAAAAAGATCGCAAGACTGCTAATCAGGATAACATGGACCGTATTGAGATCGAACGGTATTTCAGTACCGCAAAGCGTCGTAACGGTATGGGTCTCATAAACAAAAAACGGGAAGACACATCCCTTTCGGTCATTGCGATGTCAGTCATGGTAACCAATATATTTGGATCCTTCAAGAGCGCGATCGAGGAGTATGATATAAAAGCCAAGCGCTCTTCAAAGCGGTCCCGGCCGACAACCAGTCAGGCTGATGCCGGCTGAAAAAGGAGTTGTTGACCAAACACTATATAGCAATAAACGAAAAAGGCCACAAATCAGTGATATGCTACCCCAAGTAGGACATTGAAATATGAAACTTACTTGGGGTATTTCTATGTCTAGAAAAAATAAGATTGATCCATCACTTAATGTTGAATCGTCTCATCGTTCGGAACATGACACTTACTCCCTCGAAAGATCACGGCCGTTTTCCGCTCCTGCATTTTCAAACCTTCTTCTTATACCCACAGTCACAATACGGTCCGCCGGATGCCAGCGTATACTCCCTCACAAAACTGGAAACCCCGCCTGTCTCACTCATCGCATAATCAAAACGGCACATGGCAGGAACATATTCGTATAGTCTCAGCTTCTTCATCAGCGTACAGATGCCGCAGTGTGTAAACCTTGCCTCATATCCGCTGCCGTCCTCATATGGCAGAAACTCCATATTCCATGAGTATGGATTCCTGTCTGCCGCTTTTAATGTTGCAGTCTCTTCCATACTCTCGATATCATTATCCGTAAACTTGTTCTTTCCGCTCATCCTGCAGAACAGTTTCATTAAACCTGTCATCATGGATTCCCGGTAATAATCTGCTGCCTTCTCTACGGATGGCTTCCTGGGCATCTTCATTAAAAAGGCTGAGAACATCGCGCAGCTGACAATGTTCATTTTGAACCGGTCTTCCTTCTCAAACTCCGGAAGCCTGGAAATGATCTTTGCGTACCTGACCTTCGCTTTCGCTGTTATGTCTTTCGCTGTACTGGTATCATAGCCAAGCACCTCCCTCAGGTGCTTGTTGAATGATCCCGAAAACAGTAGCCACATGCCTGCCGGCATTCCTGCATATTTCATATCTTTTCTTCTCCTGTTCGCACTCTCATATGGTCTTCTTCCTGCTGATCAGAAATCCTCCTTCATCTGTTACTGTCGCATACTCAGCTGCGATCGGATTCTTATCCCCAACAACAAGATAATCGCATACATTGCTGTTGCCGCATGTACCGCAGCGGATCAGCTTTCCATGGAGTTCTTCTATTCCAAAGAAATCGCAGTTGCATAAGAGCGGCAGGACATGAAGCAGATCATGCTTCTTCGCGAATTCCGCATTCGGACACTGTGTAAAATGATACCTCGCAGCATGATGCTCCCTGTCATAAGGTTCATTCACATTGAGAAACCCTGCCGGATATTTCACCGCATCCTTCCTGTCGCGCTCTCCCACCTTCTGGAAAATCTTATCTATCAGCCACATGTTTCCGTTCCGGTTTAGATCAAAGACCTTCCCAAGCTTTGTGAACGGCTCCATGAACAGGGTCTGTACAAACCCCTGCAGTTCCTTTATCGGCGGCTGATCGGGAAGTGCCGGATAAAGTGCAAAGATCAGCAGTCCACCATAGATGGCGTTTGCATGTCCGTTTTTCTTCCCCCCGTAATCGGACAGATCGAAGAGCCAGGAATTATATGTTTTCCTGGTCTTCCTCCATATCCTGACGGCTTCTTCTTTTCCGTAACGCTCCAGCAGCCATTTTATAGCCGGCTTACGGTATGGTAGCTCATTAATCTGTAAGTGATTCATATTCCCTTCTTTCTCTCGAATTCGCTTTCGTGTTCCAGCAAGATTGTCTTTATATTCAGGCACCGGCCCGGATCTCTTATTAAGTTCCTTCTCTACGGCGTTCAGCGTCTCGAAAAACCAGTGTTTGGCTACAGCCGGCCCCATCAA
>JBGUOI010000184.1:0-27717 GCA_045118075.1 Porcincola sp.
AAAGACCGCCTGCTCCGAAAGCGGCGCCTTCCGACCTGGTGGAGATCAAAAAACAGTGGAAAAGTATCGTGAGCGGACTTAAAGATGCCCGTGCCAGGTCACAGTTTTCGCTTGTTGAGCTGATGTTTGAGCCGGAGGGTGAAGACAAAGCCCTGGTGATCGTGTTTCCTGATTTTATGGGAAACCGTTATTTGTCCGACCGGGAGACGATCGCTCAGCTGGAAGCTTTGATCGAAGGCCGGACCGGGAAGAGGGTGGAGCTTAAATTCACTTTTAAAGAGGATGTGGGCGCCCTCAAGGAGAAAGTCAGTCCGATCACGGCAGTGGATGATGTCCTGAACGCCCTTCCGGGTATGGAACTGGTCGTTACGGACGAAGATGAAGATGAATAGAAACCGGTAATCACAGGAGGAGATAAAATGGCAAAAAGAGGCGGATTCCCGGGCGGAATGCCCGGAAACATGAATAACCTGATGAAGCAGGCCCAGAAGATGCAAAAGCAGATGGAGGAGAACCAGAAAGCTTTTGAAGAGAAAGTCTTTACGGCATCCGCAGGCGGAGGAGCGGTCGAAGTAACCGTTTCCGGGAAAAAGGAAGTCACGAAGGTTACGATCTCTCCGGACGCGGTGGACCCGGATGATGTGGAGATGCTCGAGGACCTGATCATGGCAGCGGTCAATGAGGCTTACCGGAAGATGGATGAGGCGGCTTCGTCAAACATGTCCAAACTGACGGGCGGACTGGGCGGCTTCGGCGGTTTCGGTTTCTGACCTTTGTTTAAGGAAGAATAAGAATGGATTATTATGGCAAAGAAATGAGCCGCCTGATCCAGCAGCTGTCTTCTCTGCCCGGCATAGGAGCCAAGAGTGCCCAGAGACTGGCTTTCCATATTGTGAACATGCCTCTGGAGCAGGCTAAAAAATTGTCGGAGACCATCCTTGACGCGAGGGAACACATTTGTTACTGTAAAGTCTGCTGCACGTTGACGGATCAGGAGATCTGCCCGATCTGTTCGGATCCGTCGAGAGATCCGGGAACCATCATGGTGGTCGAAAATACAAGAGATCTGGCAGCTTACGAGAAGACCGGGAAGTTTAAAGGCCTTTATCATGTGCTTCAGGGAGCCATTTCTCCCATGCTTGGGATCGGACCGGCGGATATCCGCCTGAAAGAACTGATGATCCGTCTCAAGGGAGATGTGAATGAAGTGATCATTGCGACCAATTCCTCCCTGGAAGGAGAGACGACGGCCATGTACATCAGCCGGCTTGTAAAACCGACCGGGATAAAAGTCAGCCGGATCGCAAGCGGCGTACCGGTGGGCGGTGACCTGGAGTATATCGATGAAGTGACGCTTCTTCGGGCGCTGGAAGGAAGAACGCAGTTATAGGATTCTTTTCCGGCAGACAGAAGATTTGGGAGATGAGCTATTGAGCGGTGAGGACAGGAATGGCCTGCATGCAGTCAATTCAGAGACGGCACGCCAGGACGAAAACAAAAAGGAAAGACGTTTCCACAGGCCGGACCTTAAGATCAGGCTTCCCGAGGATCCTCTGACAAAGGGCCTGATCGGCATGATCATCATGGTCCTTGCGTTTGCGCTCATCGGCTACTGGAGCTATAACCGGATCCACCTGTTCGACGGCTATGATATCCGCCGTTCTGCTTCCAGGCAGGATGCGGAAGGGACCCGGTGCGAACTGCTCGGCAGGACACTGGTCAAATACAATCACGACGGTGTGTTTGCGTCTGATCTGGCCGGGCGGCTTAAATGGAGCAGCGCTTACAGCATGCAGACGCCTATGTCTGAGATCTGCGGCGGGAAAATGATCATATATGAAGAACTTGGTTCACATGTATTGATTCTCAATGCCGAAGGCACGGAGGGAACGTACCAGGTTCCGCAGCCGATAAGGAAAGCGGTGGTGAGCCGTTCCGGCGTTGCCGCCATGATCCTGGACAATGATACACAGACGCTGATCGAGATGTACACACCCAGCGGCAGCGAGATCGCATCCATCCGGACTACGCTAGAGGAGACCGGATATCCGCTCGATCTTGCCCTGACACCCAACGGGAAACGTCTGGTGGTGTCCTATATGGCCCTGGAGAACGGAAAACTGTGCGGCCGGATCGTCATGTATGATTTTTCCGGATACAGCGGAAAAGATCAGGAGCATATCTCGGCCTCCTTCAGTTATCCGGAGACTGTCTTTCCGGATGTATTCATCATGGGTGAGAGCAGGGCGGCGGCCATCGGCGATGACCGGTTTGTCGTCTATACCGGAGCTTCAAAGCCCGCCGAGAGTGCCGGTGTCATGCTGGAAAAGGAAGTGGTGAGCTGTTTTTACGACGAGAAAGCCATCGGCTTCATTTTCCGCAGCGATGATACGGAAAACCGGTATGAGATCGATGCATACAGTTTCAGCGGGAGACACCTGATGAGTTCCGATTTCAATTTTGAATATGAGGATGTGCGGATGGAGTCGGGAGAGGTCCTGCTGCATGATTCGGGAAACATCTATGTGTACCGGACATCCGGAAAACAAAAGCTTGCCGCCGGTTATGATAAGGAAGTCGTCTATTTCAGGCAGATACCCGGTCTGAGGGATTACCTTGTGATCACGCCGGACAGCCTTGACCAGATCAGGATTGAGTGACAGGGAGATAAGATGAACGTATTTTCAAATATAAATTTCATGCTGATTGTGGTGATCGTTATACTTGTGATAGCGGCCGTCTTCGGAATGATCCGCGGGATGGTGAACAGCCTTTCGGGAATCATTGCACTGGTACTTTCCGTTATTTTGGTTACGCTGCTGATGCCTGTCGTCACTTCTCTGATCGGAAACGGCTCCTCACTGTATACCGCTGTTGAAAAACGCTGTGAGGAAGCTCTCGACAAGGCTGCAAAAGATATTATAAAGGATGGGGGCGGAAGCTTCGGAGGCATGATGCCGGCAGTTGAAGGAACCGATTCTTCCGTTTTATCTTCCGAGATGACGGATATGATTCTGGAATCACTGGGAAAGAATGACCAGACAAGGCTGATCCAGAAACTGCCGCTTCCGGATTTTGTCAGGGACCAGATGATCACCTACAATAACAGCGAGGGCTATGGTAAGCTGGATGCATCTTCTTTCAAGGAATATATCGTAAGCTATATTGCAAGCCTGGTCGTAAATCTGCTTTCTTTCCTGCTGACGCTTCTGATCGTCTGGGTGATCATCTCAATCATCCTGATGATGCTGCGGCTGTTTACCCATCTGCCCATTATCGGACCGCTCAACAGGGCAGGAGGGCTGCTCATCGGCCTTATCAAAGGAGTGATCTTTGTGTGGATCATTTTCCTGATCTTTACGCTGCTTCCGGGAATGGATATCAGCATCCGGGCCCTGAACATGATCCGGGAGAATGAGTTCCTGACGCTTCTTTATAACAGCAATATTTTCCTGAAGCTGATCATGAGGTATATTGCCGTAGTGGTTTAAAAAAGTGCTTTTTTACGGTTGACAAGCCTTTAGGTGCGTGATAATATATCCGAGTGAGTTGAAAAACCTGTTTTTTCAACGAGATGCGGAAGTGGCGGAATTGGCAGACGCGCAGGCTTCAGGTGCCTGTGGTCGTTCAGATCGTGAGGGTTCAAGTCCCTTCTTCCGCATTTTTCTGGGATTTTCGTAAAACGAAAATCCCTCTTTTTATGCAGTATGTGTTTTTCCCGGTGCTGTATTGATTAAAGCCGGAAATTCTGGTATTCTTTTACATGTGAGTTTTTGTGATCAGAAGCCATCGGGAGTGTTTGGAGGAGTTAAATAATGTCCAGCAGATATGATGATCATCGGGAGATCAATGACAGCGGCATCGAATTTGAGCCGGTCGGACCAAACTGGAAAAAAACGTTCGGTGTAGTCCTGAGTATCGTGCTTGCCGTTGTTGTGATCGGCGGAGGCCTGATTTTCTATTTCGGCCACAACCTGATCAATCTGGCCAATTATGTACCGGATAACGAAGTCCAGGTCGTGGAGAAGGTTGAGGACCTTCCGGAGGAAGCGTTCGAGACCGTTGCGGCCGATGACAAGAAAGGAAAAGTTGTCAAGGAGGAGGAACTCCAGCGGATTCATGATTCCATGGCAAAAGTGGACAAGACTGTTGAGACACCGGTCAATGATAAAGTATATAATATCATGCTGGTAGGTGTCGACAGGAGAGACAAGTCCTGGAACGGAAACTCTGACAGCATGATGCTTGTTTCGGTCAATTACGGAGCCAAGCGAGTCAGCATCGTCTCCCTGATGAGAGATACCTATGTCAATATCCCGGATGTTGGCTATGAAAAACTGAATAATGCCTATGCAAGAGGCGGCGGCCCGCTGCTTACACAGACGGTCTCCAACATGTACAATGTGGATGTCAAGGATTACGCAGCTGTTGATTTTGAGAATATGATCGAGATCGTGGACGCTGTGGGCGGCGTTGACCTGGAGATGACGGACGCTGAAGTGGAAGTTGCTAACGGCTATATGCGCGACATGTGCAATACCCTCGGCATGGACGGAGAGCAGTATGTGCTTCCCGGAGGCGGTTCATATCACTGCAACGGTGTCCAGGCTGTAGCCTATGCCAGAAACCGTTTTGTCGGCAATTCCGACTATGCAAGAACGGAACGCCAGCGTTATGTGATCTCACAGCTCCTGCAGGAGATCAAATCGATGAATGCCGCACAGCTGGCTAATTTTGTCAGGGATGTTCTTCCGCTGGTGACACATAATCTCTCCGAATCGAAGATCTGGGATCTGGTGAAGGATGCGCCGGACATCTTTACTTTCAAGTTCGTACAGGATCGTATTCCGTATGACGGTCTGTATGATGTGATCTATGTCCGCGGACAGGATATGCTTGTTCCTGACTGGGAGAAGACAGTGACCATGCTTCATGACACGATCTACGGAAGCGGAGCGGTCAGCAATAACTATGACAATGTCCAGGAAGACCGTACAGACGGAAATGATGAATATACGGATGATTATATCGAAATGTTCATCAAACCGCTCGAAGACGGGAACAGCGATGCAGCCGGGGCTGCATGAGTGAAGATCTAAAGAGAATCAAAAAGATGACAGAGATAAGTCGCTGTCATCTTTTTTTTGTCCATTACTTATTCTTTTGAAAATTCATCTTTTCCTGCGCCGCAGATGGGACATACCCAATCTTCGGGGAGATCCTCAAAAGCAGTTCCGGGTGCAATGCCGCTTTCCGGATCGCCCTCGGCGGGATCATAGACATAACCGCAGGGATCGCATACATACTTATCCATTAATTTCTACCTCCTTTTATATCGGTTGCTTATCGGACGAAAGAAAAGCCTTGAGCGCTGCAACGGCTTCCTTTTCGTCGTCTCCGTCAGCACTTATCTGCAAGGTGCTGCCTCTTAGATCCATTGACATCATGCCCATAATACTCTTCGCATTGTAGTTGCTGTGATTACACCTGAAACTGATCCGGCTCCTGAAAGAACATGCCAGCTGAACAAGTTCCGGCACCAGAAAACTGTCCTCAGGGAATGATACAGAGAGTGTTTCTACGTACATAAAATGGATTCCTTTCTGCAGATATGTACATTGTCACGGATTTATCACTGAATGTCAAGATGAAACCTTCAGAAGATTAGTCCCGTAAGAAGAACGGCGCCGCAGCAGCTGAGGGCGACAATAAACAGGTCTTTGAAGAACCAGGCAGTGACGAGCCCGACTCCGAGAGCTGCGAATCCGCAGCGGATATCATCCGTTGCCTTTATGATCGCAGGAAAAGTCATGACGGAGAGAGTCACATAAGGCACATAATAGAGAAAAGAACGGATGAAACGGTTGGTGATATTCCTTCGAAGGAGCACCATTGGGAGCATGCGCACACTGTAGATCACAACGATCATAAGCAGCAGGGACGGCCATACATAAGCAGGACTCATTCAGCTCACCTCACTTTCAGGTTCCGGCTCATCAACGGGACGGATAACAGCAGCCATTCCGGCGATCAGGACTGTCAGAATAATGATCCTGAACCCGGAGGAAATATCTTTCAGGAAGGGAATCTCACTCATAGCAAGAGATGCTGCCATGGAAATGATGACGATCAGTGCGATCGCGCGCGTTTTCCGGGCAGCGGGAATGATAACGGCCAGGAACATCCCGTAGAGAGAAACAGAAAGTGCATCCACAATAAAATGGGGGAGTACATTTCCGATCACGACACCAAGGACAGTTCCGCCGGTCCAGCCTGCGGCAGCGATCATCGCAGCGCCGTAAGCATAGTAAGGGCTGACTTTTCCTTCAACAGAAGCGCACAGGCCGAACAGCTCATCCGTAATGCAGTAGGACATGCCGAAGCGATGAACGATGGACTCTTCGGGGCGTACTTTCTGAGAGAGCGCCGCACCCATGAGGAGATAACGAAGATTGACGATGATCGTCGTGATGATCATCTCAAGCGCGCCGGCTCCTGCGCTAAGAAGAGTGACGGCGGCAAACTCACCGGCAGACGCGAGCATGAACATTGACATGACTCCGGACTGAAGAGCACTCATCCCGGCATTGCGGCAGTTGATGCCGAGCGCGATCGCAACCGCAAAGTAACCGAGACAAATGGGAATTCCCGCACGGAGTCCCCGACGCAGCCAGACGCCGTTTGAATTTACTGTATCCTGACTCATATATCTTCTTCTTTCTTGATTTTCTAACGGAAGTTTTTGACCCAACTGCCATTCTATGATAGAATCTGCCCAGTAAAAAGTCAACTTAAGTCAAGGGTGCGGCATAAAGACCGTCCATCGCTGTATCAGGGAGGGTTTAAACATGTATGATGTCATGGTGATCGGATCCGGGCCGGCCGGACTCTCGGCTGCTGTTAATGTACGCCAGCGCGGGGGAAGCGTGATCTGCGTAGGAACGGCAAAAGAAAACAATCCGCTGTGGAAAGCAGAACGGATCGATAATTACCTGGGAATGCCGGCACTGACCGGCAGCCAGATGATGGAGGCTTTTATCGCACATGCACAGGCGGCAGGCGTTGAGATGAAGAAGGAGCGCGTCCTGAACGCGTTTTACGCAGGCGATCATTGGATGATGAGTGCCGGTGCCGACGTGCTGGAGGCTTATGCAGTCGTTTTTGCGGGCGGAATCAGCCGCGGAAAGGCATGGCCCGGCGAGGAGGAATACGTAGGGAAAGGCGTCAGCTACTGCGCGACCTGCGACGGTATGCTCTACCGCGGCAAAGATGTCGTTGTCATCGGTTACGGCAGCGCGGATAAAGAGGAAGCGGAGTATCTTGAACAGATCGGCTGTCATGTTGAATATCGACAAAAACCGAAAACGGTCAGGATCATAGGAGATAAGAAAGTATCAGCCGCAGAAGTGGATTCGGAAACGCTTCCCTGTGCGTGTGTATTTATACTCAGGCCTTCCCTGGCTCCGTCCTCACTGTTCCCGGGGATCGAACTAAACGGAAATTACCTGAAAGTCGATGATGATATGGCGACAAACCTTCCCGGGCTGTATGCAGCCGGTGACTGTACCGGGCGGCCTCTGCAGGTGGCAAGGGCAGTAGGCCAGGGCCTTGTGGCAGGCCAGAAAGCCATGGAATGGGCCGTAAACGCCAAAAATAGCTGAATCGGTTAATAATTGCCTTTCTTTAAGGCGTTAATGGAGGAGAAATATGTATATTACCTGTCTTGATCTTGAGGGAGTACTCGTGCCGGAGATCTGGATCGCTTTTTCTGAGGCGAGCGGGATTCCGCAGCTGAGAAGAACGACCCGTGATGAGCCGGATTATGACAAACTGATGAGGTATCGTCTTGATATCCTCAAAGAACACGGACTTGGCCTGAAACAGATTCAGGACACGATCGAAACGATCGATCCGCTCCCGGGAGCGAAAGAATTTCTGGATAAGCTGCGCGATCTGACGCAGGTCGTGATCATGAGCGATACGTTTACCCAGTTCGCCGCACCGCTGATGAAAAAGCTCGGAAGGCCTACTTTGTTCTGTAATTCACTTGAGGTAGGTTCGGACGGCATGATCACGGGATACAGGATGAGGACAGCCCAGTCAAAGCTTTCGTCGGTGAAGGCGCTTCAGTCGATCGGATTTGATACGGTCGCTGCCGGCGACAGTTACAATGACCTTGCAATGATCCGTGCCAGCAAGGCAGGTTTCCTGTTCAGGTGCCCCCCAAACATAAGGGAAGACAATCCGGACCTTGACGCATTTGACACCTTTGACGAGCTCTATGAAGGAATCCGAAAAGTCGTGGAAACTGACGGAAACTGATCCGAGAGGTTGAAAAGATGGACAGATTGGATGAATTATCCCGCGCGAACCGGGTGACCAGGGAAACCTTCCGTATTCTGGTCCTTTTGACAGCATCCCTGATACTGGCTTTGAACATCAAGTCGTTTGTGAGGACCGGAGGGCTGTTCCCGGGAGGAGTTAACGGACTGACGCTGCTCATTCAGCGTGCGGCGCAGCGGTACCTGAATGCGGAAATTCCTTTCACGGCAGTCAACATGGTACTGAATGCGATTCCCATTTATATCGGCTTTCGGTATATCGGGAAGAAATTCACGGCTTATTCGTGCCTGGTGATCATTACCACGAATATCCTGACGGATCTGATCCCGGGCTTTACCGTAACGTCTGACCCGCTTCTGATCAGTGTGTTCGGTGGTCTGATCAATGCTGTCGCCATGAGCTTGTGCCTTCGTGAAGGTGCAACGACCGGGGGAACTGATTTTATCGGGATCTTCCTTTCTGACCGCAGAGGCCAGGACAGTTTCAATATTATACTGGGCATAAACGCCTGTATCCTGGTGACAGCAGGCTTTATGTTCGGCTGGGATAAAGCGCTGTATTCTATTATCTTCCAGTTCGTCTCCACACAGGTCCTTCATGTGACCTACCGGAATTATCAGCGTGAGACGCTTCTGATCGTCACTGAACATCCGGATGAGATCTGTACGGCGATCAGTGACGCGGTAGGCCACGGCGCAACGATCATGCATGGGGAAGGCGCCTACGGCGGAGAACCCAGAAGTGTGGTCTACTCGGTCATCTCAAGGTCCGATCACGGATCCGTGATGCGATCCGTCCGGCTGATCGATCCGAAGGCTTTTACCAATGTGATGCCTACGGATGAACTGCGCGGACGGTTTTATACCCGTCCTCACGATTAATGATTTATTCATAATCAATTAAGGAGCCGAAATACTCCGGCTGTGATATGATAAGTGAGTGACAGGATCAAATACTACGATAAACGTGGGAGTGTAATCAGGTGAAAGGTGTTAATTTTCTAAGAATTCTGGCCATAGTCCTTGTTCTGCTTCTGGGTACTGCCCTGGGACTGGGCTTTTTCTATGTCAAACAGCAGGATGAGAGGACGACGTTTTTCTCCAAAACGCTGGTCAACGGCTCGGATGTGTCGGATGAGACACCGCAGCAGGTACTCGAATCCATCCTGAAAGCCTATTCGGCAAAAACGGTGATCATTCGTGAAAAAGGAGAGGATAATATCAAGGGGGACCTGGCTTATTTCGGATACCTGATCGACAGCGACAAGATCCTTAAGCAGCTCAACGATGCCCTTGCCTCACAAAAGAGCAGTTTCTTCGCGATGTTTGCGAGCCTGGTCAACGGCAATAATTTCAATGTCAATATCCCGTATACTTATCATGAAGAGATCTTTGAAGCTGCGGTCAACTGCGCATCCCTGAAAGAGGAGCGCTTCCCGAGCGTTGATTCAGAGATGGTTTATGATAAAAAGAAGAAAGAATATTCGGTCACCCAGGAAGTATACGGTAATGAAATGACCGATGAGAGCCTGCGCGAATATGTCCACGGCCAGCTTGTCCCGTTCGTGACCTCCGGGAGCGGGGAACTGGTGCTTACCATGGATATACCTGAAAGCCTGTATATCAAACCCGTTAAGACCGCCCAGGATATCGAGCTCAACAATCTGTGCAATATCTACAATCGGTTCTGCAAAGCGCAGATCACGTATGAATTCGGCAGCAAGAAAGAAAAGCTTGACTGGGATACCATTAAGGACTGGATCCTCATCGAGAACGGTGAGGGAGTCATCAGCCGGGAGAAACTCGGGGAGTTCGTCATGAACCTCGGGATGAAATACAATACGCTTCACCTTGACCGGTCTTTCCACACGTCGTACGGCAATGATATTGTGATCGACGGCAGCATGAATGATTACGGCTACATGATCGATGAGGAGGCTGAAGTTACTCAGCTGGCGGCGGATATCGCTTCCAATCAGAAGGTCAGCCGGGAACCGGTCTACATCAAGACGATCAGTGAGTACGGAAATCCTGTTTATTACTCCAGAGACGGCAAGGATGACCTGAACGGAAACTATGTGGAGATCAGCCTTAACGCACAGCATCTGTGGTTCTATGTGGACGGCGGCCTGGTGGTCGAGACAGATATCGTTTCCGGCTGCGTAGCTAAAAAGGCGGAAACCCAGAGAGGCGTCTTCCCGCTGGCTTACAAGGAAAGTCCCTCCGTACTCGTCGGAGCGGATGCCGCCAACGGGTACCGGACCGAGGTTACCTACTGGATGCCGTTCTATGACGGTCAGGGACTGCATGATGCCAACTGGCGCTATTCATTCGGCGGGCAGATCTACAAGACCAACGGTTCGCACGGATGCGTGAACCTGCCTCCCTATGCGGCGCAGATGATCTACAATTATATCAAGGACGGCATGCCCATCGTGATCTATTGACAGGAGGTGAGTCCATGGCAGCCGCGTCAGGAAGGATGAGGATACTTTTTGTGCTGGAGATCCTACGGGAGAGAACTGACAAAGAGCATATCCTCAACGCGCAGCAGATCGCAAAGATCCTCGAGAGCGACTATGGCTGCACCTCCGAGAGAAAGACGATCTACGCGGATATCGATGCCCTCACCGAATATGGCTTCGATATCTGCAGGGCGAGGGGAGCTTCCTTCGGCTATTACCTGGGGGAGCGGGAATTCGACCAGGCGGAGCTGAAACTGCTTGTCGATGCCGTTCAATCCTCTAAATTCATTTCCCAGGCGCGCACGCAGGAGCTGATCAGGAAACTGGAAAAACTGACCAGCCGTGAGAAAGCCCGGGAGCTGAACAGGAGTGTATATATCCATAACCGGCCCAAAGCCGAAAATGAAGAGATCTTCTTGGTGGTTGACAAGCTGCATCAGGCGATCAACCGTAACAGGCAGATCTCGTTTCATTATGCCCAGTGGACGACAAAAAAGACCATGGAGCTGCGTTATGACGGGAAACCCGTGATCGTAAGCCCCTGGGCGCTCACCTGGGAGGATGAGAATTATTATCTCGTCGCCTATTCTCCGGCTGCCGATGCGATCCGGCATTACCGGGTGGACAAAATAAGAGACATTACACTGCTGGAAGAAAAACGGGAGGGGGCCGATCGCTTTGAACGGTTTGACCTGCCTTCCTTCATGAAAAAGACCTTCGGGATGTTCGGCGGTGAGGAGAGAAAGGTGACACTGCTTTGCCAGAACCGTTTTGCCGGTGTCATCATTGACCGGTTCGGCCGCCAGATCATGATGATCCCGGCGGATGAAGCTCATTTCCGGGTACATCTGGAGGTGGCACTGAGCCGGCAGTTTTTCGGATGGCTTGCCGGCCTCGGGCCAGGCGTGCGCATTGCCGCGCCGGAGGATGTGGCGGTCTCCTATCAGGAGTATCTGCAGGAGATCCTGCAGTCGTATAAGGAGGATGCGGATGATACTGATTTGTGACGCAAGAGTGGTCGATCCCGTGACGGGGACAGACATGGCTTCAGATATTCTGATCTGCGGTGATAAGATCACTGCGGTTGGTCCGGGCATCCTCGACGGCATCAATGAACTGATGCTGGAAAAGGCGGCGGCAGAAGAGATCGAATCAAGATCGCTGACAGTGATCAATGCGCAGGGACTTGTTGCTGCTCCGGGACTGGTCGATACGCACGTTCATTTCCGCGATCCGGGGTTTACCTGGAAGGAGGATATCCTTACCGGGGCAGCGGCGGCTGCCAGAGGCGGTTTTACCACGGTCGTGTGCATGGCGAACACCGATCCGCCTGTAGATGACCCGGAGACACTTCGATATGTGCTTGATAAAGGGGCCGGTACCGGAATACATGTTCTGAGCGCATCAACACTTACTGCCGGGATGGCCGGAAAGGAACTGACGGATCTGGAGACGATGGCCGGGTGCGGCGCAGCAGTCTTTACTGATGACGGAAAATGCGTAACGGACGAAAAACTGCTCCTGGAAGGAATGAAGAGAGCGGCCGCACTGGGAATACCGGTGAGCCTTCATGAGGAAGATCCGCTTCTTGTTGCGGCACCGGGGGTGAATGAAGGCGTTGTTGCGGAAAAGATCGGTTATCCGGGCGCAAGTGAACGGGCCGAACAGGTCATGACTGCCCGTGACAGTATCCTGTCGATGGCTGCCGGGGCCAGGATCTGCATCCAGCATGTGAGCAGCGCCGGTACGATAGAGATCATCCGACTGGCGAAGAAGATGGGGGCGGATATACATGCAGAAGCTGCACCTCATCACTTTTCGCTGACGCAGGAGGCGGTTCTGGAATGCGGGACCAACGCGAGAATGAACCCGCCCCTTCGGACAGAAAATGACCGCCTTGCGATCATCCGGGGTCTGCAGGACGGAACGATCGATATGATCGCGACCGATCATGCTCCTCACAGCGCGGAGGAGAAGGCAAAGCCGATGGAGCAAGCTCCCAGCGGAGTGGTCGGCCTTGAGACCGCTCTCGGGGCGGGTATTGAAGCGCTGGTCAAACCCGGGCACATTTCGCTGATGAAACTGCTGGAACTGATGAGTACGTCTCCATCCAGATTCCTCGGCCGGGTTCCCGGCAGTATCTGCGAAGGCGCAGCGGCAGATATCGTTCTTTTTGATGAGAATGAATATCGGACGGTGGATCCGAAAGGCTTCGCCTCAAAGTCATCAAACAGTCCGTTTATAGGAAAACAGCTCCCGGGACAGGTCAAATATACGATCTGTGCGGGGAAGATCGTTTACCGGGATGTAGGAGCTCCCCTGACGGAACACAAATGGTAAAAAAAACCGGTTTTTCCTTTGCACAATCACGGAAAAACCGGTTCTTTCTTATGGATTTGGTCAATTTACTTTTTTAGTGCGTACAGGTATACTTACATTTGACCGATCATCAGATGAAGGACTGGCTTTTATGATAAACAGCAGAAAGATCGTTTTTCTTGATATAGACGGAACACTGACTCTTCCGGGCCGGATAGAGCCTCCGGAGAGTGCGCTCAGAGCAATAGAAGATGCCAGGAGAAACGGAAACCTGATATTTATCTGTACCGGAAGAAGCAAAGTACTGCTTGATCCGCTTCTCCGCTTCGGCTTTGACGGGTATATCGGGAGCGCCGGCGGCTATATATGTGTCGGAGACAGGGTGATCTATGACTGCCCGATGAACAAAGAACAGAGTGAGCGGGCGATGAATATCCTGAAGGAAAACGGGATCTTCCGTACGATAGAATGCCTGGATTCCACTTATACGGATCCTGAGTTTGTCTCCTACCTGAAGGCACATCCCGACGAACCGGACAACAGTGAGCTCCTCAGATGGGTGGAAGGCAGGGATTCAACGCTCGGCATCCTGCCGATCAGCTGCTACGACGGGGCCCCGGTCTATAAGATCGTGATCGTCGTGCCTAGTCCGGATGATCTTATCATACCGAAAAAACTTTTGGGAGATGAATTCTCTTTCCGGATTCAGAATCCGGAAAAAGGAAGAATGATGAACGGGGAACTGATCAACCGCGAATTCGACAAAGGGCGTGCCCTGAAAAAGGTATGCGAATACCTGGAAATACCGCTTTGCGATTCGATCGCATTCGGAGACAGCGCTAATGACAGGGAGATGCTTAAGGCTGCGGGGCTGAGCGTATGCATGGGCAACGGCAGTGATGAGATGAAAAAAATCTCGGATATGGTCTGCGCTGCAATCGAGGATGACGGCCTTGCACGGGCATTTGAGGAACTGGGATTAATATAACCGCTTACAGGAGAAACAAATCAGATGAAGACTTACAAAAAGCGCTTCAAAAAGCATATCGATGAACTGAAATGGCTGTACATGGAACTCTATGACAATGAAGAGAGTTTTAATCAGCTTTGTGCGCAGATGGAGATTTTTTACCGGGAACGGGACAAACTCCTGAAAAAAAGCGATGCCGTAAGAGAGGCAGACCCTTCATGGTATAAGAGGAATGATCTGCTCGGCATGATGCTGTATATTGAGCAGTTTGCGGGAAATATCAACGGCGTTCGGTCAAGGCTGGACTATTTTTCCAGGTGCAACGTCAATTACATTCATCTCATGCCGTTCCTGGATACAACACCCGGGAAATCCGACGGCGGTTATGCGGTGAAGGACTTCAGGAAGGTCCAGGAAAAACTCGGGACCATGGAGGACCTTAGAAAGCTGACCGAAGAATGTCATGAAAAGAAGATCAGTGTATGTATGGACTTCGTCATGAACCATACTTCGGAGGACCATGAATGGGCCAGGCGTGCCCGTGCCGGTGAGGAAGAGTACATGAACAGGTACTTTTTCTATGACAGCTGGGATATCCCGGCCATGTATGAGGCGACGGTGCCGCAGGTATTTCCGACCACTGCACCGGGGAATTTTACCTGGCTGCAGGATGCGCAGCATCATGTGATGACTTCTTTCTATCCGTACCAGTGGGACCTCAATTACAGAAATCCTGTTGTTTTCAATGAAATGATGTACAATTTCCTGTTTCTTGCGAACCAGGGAATCGATGTGATGCGCATCGATGCCGTTCCTTATATCTGGAAGGAAGTCGGGACACAGTGCCGGAATCTGAAACAGGTCCATACCATCGTCCGTATGATGAGGATGATCGGTGAGATCGTCTGCCCCGGGATCCTTCTGCTGGGAGAGGTCGTGATGGAGCCGTCCAAGGTAGTGCCTTATTTCGGTACGGTGGAGAAGCCGGAATGCCACATGCTCTATAATGTGACGACCATGGCGACGACCTGGCATACCGTAGCTACCAGGGATGTGCGCCTTCTCAAACGACAGCTTGATATCGTCAATGCGCTTCCGAAAGATTACGTGTTCCTGAATTATCTGCGCTGCCATGATGATATCGGCTGGGGCCTGGATTATCCGAGCCTTCGGGAAGAAGGAATCGATGAAGTGTGCCACAAGCGTTATCTGAACGACTATTTCCGCGGCTATACGGGCTTCAGCAACAGCCGGGGAGAACTTTATAACGAAGATCTCGCCAGCGGTGATGCGCGCTTTTGCGGGACGACAGCTTCCATGTGCGGAATTGAGAGGGCGGCCTGCGAGGGAAACAGCCAGATGATGGAGAAGGCCATCCGCATGGATCAGATGCTTCATGCATATATGCTCGTCCAGTCAGGGATCCCGGTGATCTACAGCGGGGATGAGGTAGCTCAGCTCAACGATTACACCTATAAGGAGGACCCCCAGAAAGCTCCCGATTCCCGGTATATCCACCGCGGTGCGTTTGACTGGTCCGTTCTGGAAAAGCTTGACGACCAGGACAGTGCGCCCGGAGAAGTTTTTTCCATGCTCGATAAACTGGAAAAGATCAGGAAATCGGACCCGGTCTTTAATAATGACGCGGATGTGTGGACCATAGAGACCTGGGAGAAAGAAGTCCTTTCGATCGGACGCTATTATCATGGAGAGAAGCTTGTCGGGGTCTTCAATTTCTCCGAGCATGACAAGACGGCATGGATCAATGAGGACGACGGCCTGTATACAGATCTGATCAGCGGCCGGGTGATGAAGGCCTGCGGAGTGGACATTCCGGCTTACGGGTTCTTCTGGCTTAAGAAAAATGCGGCAGACTGAAAATTTACATTCTGTTAACACACATTAAGACTTTTTTTGCTAAGATTAAAGTTAAATATAAAGGGAAAAGTGTTTACGGAGGAATGTTTTATGGCGGAAGAGAGAATGATCAGATTGAAGGAGATTCAGGATGTTCATGAATTTGTTAAACTCGCTGACGCATGTGATTTTGATGTGAATATCGGGTATGACAGGATCTCCATTGATGCAAAATCCATTGTCGGAGTGATGGGACTTGACCTGGGAAGGCCGCTGAGGGTAGATTATGACGGTAAAGATGAGGCACTGGCGGAGTTCCTCAAAAAACATGAGTATGTGAAAAGAACCTGATAAAGAAGCGGAATACAAAGGAAGATTCCCTTCCCGGACAAACAGAATACAGGTGTATTAAAAGAGGACGGCCATTTGCGGACCGTCCCCTTTTTGTACACACAGATACATTCAGATATTCTGGGCATAGAACGGCGGCGCAGCCAGATCCGCCAGCGTGTAGCTGTCAATGTATTCGTTGATGACTTTCCAAAGTCCTTCCCAGAAATAAAGCGTCTCACACTGGTTTGACCGAGGGCACTGATTGGGTTCATCGTCAAGGCAGGCGATCGGAGCAAGGCTGCCTTCCGCAGTCCGCAGTATTTCCCCCACAGTATACTGCTCCGGCTTTCGGGTGAGCTTATATCCGCCGTTATTGCCGCGGCTGCTGGAGACAAAACCTGCCCTTGTAAGAAGAGGCATGATCTGTTCCAGGTATTTTACGGAGATGGTCTGCCTGGAAGAGATGTCCTTTAAGGGAATGTATTCTCCTGTATTGTTGGCGGCCATGTCCATCATGACTCGAAGCGCATATCTTCCTCTTGTAGAGAATTTCATGAGCTTTCTCCTTTTCTGAGACCGATACTTGTGACCGGCTGTTTTGGGGTATCATATGTAAATCCTTGTTCTTTTTTACTATAACACATATATGTCTGAGTTGAAAAGTAGGTATATTTGATAAATGCGCTTGAAAACGGGCTTTTTCTGTGAGATAATCAACCAATACAGCAACCAAGCTTCAGGAGGAGAGTTATGATCCTTTCAAAAAAGAGCCGTTACGGGCTGAGGGCACTGATCGATCTTGCTGCCAACACGGGTGAAAACCATATAGCCCTGAATGTACTGGCGGAGCGGAATAAGATCTCTGCGCAGTACCTGGAACAGGTATTTGCCGCACTCAGGAGAGCCGGAATCGTGCGCAGCATCAAAGGACCGCAGGGGGGCTACCTTCTGAAAAGACATGCTTCCCAGATAACGGCTGCGCAGATCCTGACTGCACTTGACGGGACTTATCACGTTGACAATGAGCCGGAGCACTATCAGGACGGCACTCCGAGGATCAGCGAAACGATTCAGGAGAAGGTGGTTGAAAGCATCAACCTTAAACTGGATGAGCTTCTGGAGAATATAACCCTGGAGGATCTTCTCAACGATTACCTTGAGAGGACCCAGGGAAGCTCAGACATGTATTTTATCTGAAAAAGGGGATAATTACTGGGGAAATACTGATATGAAAAAATCGCAGATCGCAAAATACATTGTGCTTGCGTGCATACTGTCGATCGGTGTCATTTCGGTGATCATCATCATAAAAACTATCAGGCCTTCACCCGGAAAGCGGTTTGAACAGCTGACCATGCAGCAGGCTGAAGAATATATGAAATATGAGATCGTCTATACACTGGTCGATATCGGAACGGAAGAGGAATACCGGGAAGACCATATTGATGGTTCTGTCAATATCCCTTATGAGACTCTTACCGGCAATGCCGTCAAGCTTCTGCCTGATAAGGATTCCCAGGTATATATATGCGGGAGGGACAGAGAACTTAATGAGAAAGCCGCTGCCAAGCTCGTCAAGATGGGTTATACCAATGTTGCGGAGATCGGATTGATCAGCGAGTGGGTGGAGATGACAGAAGAGTGAATTTAATTACGTAAAAAAATAATAAACAGGGAAGCAGTTTTGGCTGCTTCCCTGTTTTGTATCATATCGATAAGGATGTTTCTGTGTTATCAGTGGATGATAACGGTTGTTCCGACCGGGATCTTGTTGTACATGATCTGGATCTCTTCGAGATCAAGACGGATACATCCGGCTGAAGCGGCTTTTCCGATAAAGTTTTTCGGATCGTAAAGGGCACCGTTTAAGGTATAACGGATGGAGTGGAAGGCATTTCCGTCGCTTGTGAACAGGCACGCATAATTGGCATAAAGACCCGGGAAATACATTCTGGGTTTTTTCTTGACGATCTTCCAGACGCCGTAAATACTCTGGTGCTCGTATCTTCCGGTCATGCAGTTCCAGCAGTAGATCAGCTCCCAGTTCTTTTGGGCATTTCTCTTGAAGATATAAGTGTGCTCGGTGTACGGGTTTGCCCAGATAAGGAAGTTGGTGCTGCTCTGATAACGAATGTTGGTAAACTTTCCGGCGGCAGTCTTCCTGTGATTTACATAATACTCGGCTGCCTGTTTTCCGTAGGCCGCGCGCGGAGAATCAAACATGTTGTGCGTACGGGTGATATCATCTTCATTCACCTTGCACTTGATTCCGTTGCGAAGCTGGATGACGGTTGACCATCCGACTATACCGATCGGGGTCCCGGCCTGGATGGTGACCGTTCCGGGTCCGTTGATCCGTTTGGCCGTCACGGTGCGCTTCATCACTCCGGTATAGAGGCTCTGGTCATTGATGTCCGTATACTGGGCCTTCAGGGTCCGTACCCATACTTCGATCGAGTCGGCTTTGCTGACTTTAAACTGTCCCAGAACGCGTCGGACGCTTCTTACTGCGAAAGTGTAGTGCGTGTCATTTTTGAGCTGGGTGATCGTTGCCGAGTTGGTCGAGACCTCCTGGAGGAACCTGTACTTATTGTTCGCCTGCAGGATAAATACCTGGTAGGAGGTGGCGCCGACCACGTTCTTCCACGTGAGAGTGGCTTTCCCGCTGTCAATGTCGCCGATCTGCAGCATCGGTTTTCCCGGTGTATACAGATAGGGGGTCGCATACTGGATCGCGGAGCGTTTGCTGTAATAATACTTGCCGCGGATATAGCGGTATGCGTGGACCACGAACATGTATTTGTGGTTGTTGCGCAGTCTTCTGATAACGGTAGTGGTGGTATTCCGGTTCTTGATGGGATCGCTCTTAACCATATCCCCCGTCACCATATCTTTGTAGTAGATCACATAGCCGTGTGCATTGGCGACCCGGTTCCAGGAGAGTGTGACTTTAAACTCACCGGCTTTGAGTTTCACACCGGTGACCTGCGAAGGGGCGGCAGCAGCATTGGCAGTTGTGGCTGACAAAGCAAAGACGGCCGTCATCAAAAGAAAGAGGATAATTATCCGTACCGGTTTCAAATGTCGTTTCATGTGTATCTCTCCTATAAATATACTTAATCAAAGACATACTTATCCATCTTTAATAAAAGTATAAAAAAAGTAAAAAACGATGTCAAGATGCCGCCTGTGAAATTGACCGTTATTTCGACTTATGATACTATTACGGCGGTATGCCCTGTAAACTGAGTACTGTTTTGAACATGCGGGGCAGACAGATGAGTGATGGAGGCTATTTATGCTGTATTCAGTGGTAATTCCGTGCTATCGTTCCGATCAGACGATCCGCACGGTGGTGGAAACAACGATCGAACAGTTTAAAAATATGGGCCGGGGAGAGGTCGAGTTCGTCCTGGTGGATGACTGTTCCCCCGACGGGGGAAAAACCGTGGCCGTGCTTCGCTCTCTGGTAAAAGAATATCCCTGCGTGAGAGTGATCGAACTGGCCAAAAACGGCGGACAGCATAATGCCGTTATGGCAGGACTTAACTTCGCGCGCGGAGACGTGATCATGGCTATGGATGATGACATGCAGACCCGCCCTTCCGAGATTCCCAAGATTCTCGACGAGCTGGAGAAAGGCTATGACATCGTCTACGGGTATTATCCGCACAAAAAGCACAGCTGGTGGCGCAATTTCGGAACCTGGATGAATTACATCACCGTCAGGGTCCTCCTGAAAAAACCAAAAGGCCTGCGTACTTCCAGTTTCTGGGCGATCAGACGGTATGTCAGGGATTATGCGGTGCAGTACCCGAGCGAATTTACGCATCTTCAGGGACTGTTTCTCAGGATCACGAGAAATATCAGCTGTGTTCCGATCGAACACTGGGAAAGAGAGGTCGGATCCTCTAATTATACTTTCTCCAAGCTGTATTCACTCTGGTCCAACATTATGGGATTTTCGGTGGTTCCCTTAAGAATCGCCACCAAATTCGGATATGCATTTTCGGCGCTGGGTGTGATACTGGCACTTTATGCCGTGATCAGCAAGATCATCCATCCCAAAACCCCGATGGGCTGGCCTTCCATCATGGCGGCTCTTTGCTTCTTTGCGGGACTGAACCTGATGTTCCTGGGCCTGATCGGAGAATATATAGGCAGGATCTTCCTCGGGGTGAGCAATAACCCGCAGTTCGTCGTCCGGAGAATCGATGAGCACGGACGTGCGCCGTATTTTGTTTCTTCTGACGGGACGGAATATGAACTGAAGGAGAAAACTCAAAAACAGGCAGCGCAGGAACAGAAAGAACCAAAAGAGGCGGATCAATGAAAAAACTGATGATCATGGGGGCGGGAATCTACCAGGTGCCCCTGATCAGGAAAGCCCGGGAGATGGGGCTGTGGACGATAGCCGTGAGCATTCCCGGTGATTATCCCGGGTTTGAATGTGCCAATGAGGTGTGTTATATTAATACCGTCGACCAGGAGGCTGTTTTAAAAGCCGCCAGGGAAAAGAATATCGACGGGATCGTCACGGTCGGAACGGATGTGGCGGTCATCACGATCGGGCGCGTATGCGATGAGCTCAAGCTGCGGGGACTGTCCCTGAAGGCAGCATCGGTCGCGACCGACAAGCTCCTGATGAAGGAGTGTTTTGAGAAAGCCGGTGTAAGGACCGCGCGGTTTCGCAAGGTCATGCTGGATGAAGATCCCATGACGAAGATCGAAGGCCTTGAATTCCCGCTGATCGTAAAAACGGTGGATTCTTCCGGCAGCCGCGGAATTACGCGCGTGGATGAACCGGGGCAGATCAAAGCCGCCGTCGAATCGGTCAGGAAAGTGACCCGTAAGCCCTATTACCTGATCGAAGAATTCATCATCGGTGATGACTTCGGGGCCCAGGCATTTGTGAGCGGAGGAAAGATACGGTTTATCCTTCCGCACGGAAACTATATGTTCTACGGGGACACCGGTGTCCCGGCGGGACATTATGTCCCGTTTGACATGAGCCGGAAGGCCAAACTGGATCTCGAGGATACGGTATGCCGGGCGATCATGGCGATGGGACTGGATAACTGTGCCGTGAACTGTGACCTCATCCTGCGCGGGGAGGAGACCTACGTTGTGGAACTGACCGGCAGATCCGGCGCGACCGGGCTGACGGAGCTTGACTCCGTTTACCTGGGGTATGATCTTTATGAGAAGATCATTCTGACTGCACTGGGCGAGGAGCCGGATTTCCCGTTGACTGTCTCCGGATATGCGGGCGCGGCCAGACTCCTTCGATCGGAAGTTTCCGGCACGGTCGTCTCTGTCACGGACCGGCACGGTGAAGATCCTGATATCGTTGAGATCGTTCTCGACTATGGGCCCGGCAGTCACGTGAACAAATTCCGCGTCGGCCCTGACAGGATCGGACAGATCATAGCAAAGGGCAGGACCCTTGAGCAGGCACAGGAGACACTTGAAAAAGCTGAAAGAAAGATCACTTTTACAGTCGAACCCGACTGAGAAAGGAATCATATGTTTGTTAAACTGCAGAAGAAACTGATGAATGTTTATCTGTTTGCAGACCTTTTCAGGATGAAGATCCATATCCGTGATTATTTTACCGACGGAGTAAGGCTGCAGCAGAAAAGACTGCATTCCCTTGTGAGAAGAGCCTATAAGATCCCGTTCTACAGGGAACGCTTTGACAAGGCCGGTGTAAAGCCGAAAGATATCGTAACAGGCGATGACCTGGCGAAGCTTCCGGTCCTTACCAAAGATGAGCTCAGGGAATGGATGGCCCAGGAGATCGGAAAGCCGAAATACCGCGACTATATCGTGGATACGACCAGCGGGTCTACCGGAAAGCCGCTCTCCATCATGATGTCTCCCAGAGAGAAAGCCTATATGAAGGCGAACTGGCTCAGGGTCATGCTTGTGGCCGGATACAATCCGTTCAGGGGAAAAACGATGAGCCGTATCAACGCCCATGATGAAAATGTGGGAAGCCGGGATACATTCCTTCAGCGGCTCGGAATCCTGCGGAGAGCCTACCTTGACCAGTATGCTCCCGAGGAAGAGATGATCAGGCAGATAAACGCGTACAGGCCTGATTTCCTTTATCTTAACAAATCCGAGCTCATGCGGCTTGTGCTTTACTGCAAGAGGACAGGCGCCAGGGTATGGCACCCCAGGTTCTACGATCCGATCTCGGAGAAAGTCACCGAGAATGACCGCAAACTGTTCAAGGAAGTGCTCGGACCGGGACTGATCGATGCCTACGGCAGTGCCGAGACAGGATCATGTCTTCTCAGGCTCAGAGGCAAGAAAAACTATATCATTCATTATGATTCATTTGTCGTCAACCTGATCGATGATGAAGGGAAGCTTGCGAATGAGGGCAGGCTTGTGATCACGCCTCTTTATAAGACGGATCTTCCTTTGATCAATTACCAGATCGGAGACAGCGCCGTGTGCGCGGAAAAGAACGGGCTGAGGTATGTGACGGATATCAAGGGCAGGCTCAACGACTATTTCTACTATGAGAACGGTGAAGTGACCAGCTTCTTTGAAGTGACGCCCGTGATCGCCCATTGCAGCGATATCCTGCAGATCCGCTTTATCGAAGAGACTTATGACCTGATTCACGTCCAGATCGTCCGGGATGAAAACGCGAAGATGTCCCGCGAAGAGATCGAGACATATGTGAGCAGCAACCTGAATAAGATCTTCAAAAAACCGTTTGAGTTTGAATTTGAATGGCTGGATGCTATCCCGCCTGATCCCAACGGAAAACTGAGAATGATCGTCAGCAAAGTCAAACCGGGCGCATAAGGCGGCCGCAGGAGAGGATAAGATGAAGAGGATACTGCTGAAGCTTAGCGGAGAAGCCCTTGCCGGGGAAAAGAACTCCGGACGCGATGAAGAAACAAAACTCTTTGATGAGGAAACGATTGGAAAGATCGCCGACCAGGTCGCGGCGCTGCTGGATATGGGAATGCAGGTCGCGGTAGTTACCGGCGGCGGCAATATCATGAGGGGACGCGCAGTCCGGAGCATTGACCGTACGAAAGCCGATTCGATCGGCATGCTTGCGACCGTGATGAACTGTATCTTCGTATCGGAGATATTCCGAAATCACGGGATGAAGACAGCCGTGATGACGCCGTTCGTGTGCGGTGCCTTTACGCAGCTTTTCTCAAAAGATGCTGCGCTTGAAGCCCTTGAGCAGGGAAAGGTCGTTTTCTTTGCGGGCGGGACCGGCCATCCGTATTTCTCCACGGATACGGGCATCGTCCTGAGAGGAATTGAGATCGAGGCGGACATTCTTTTGATGGCAAAATCGGTGGATGCCGTTTATGACAGTGATCCGCAGGTCAACCCGGATGCGGTGAGATTTGATAAGATCAGCATTGATGAGATCATCCGCCGTGACCTTCAGGTGATCGATCCGGCTGCGGCGATCCTTTGCAGGGACCATAAACTCCCGATGCAGCTGTTCGCGCTCGAGGAGGAAGACAGCATCATCAATGCGGCAAAAGGCAATTGTTCGGGAACCATGATCACCGTTTGAGAACGGTGTGCAATAATAAACCATATCCGGTCAGGGAGGGGATAAAAGATGGATGAAAGATTAAGTATCTACGCGGAGAAGATGGACAAATCCTATAACAACATGCTGGAGGAATTCGCTTCCATCCGGGCAGGAAGAGCCAATCCGAAAGTGCTCTCCAAGATCACGGTGGATTATTACGGGACAAAAACTCCTATTCCCCAGGTGGGAAATGTGACGGTCCCCGAACCCCGCATCCTTCAGATCCAGCCGTGGGAATCTTCCATGGTCAAGGTGATCGAACGCGCGATCAACATGTCTGACCTCGGGATCAATCCGACCAATGACGGCAAGGTGATTCGCCTGGTGTTCCCGGAGCTTAACGAAGAGAGAAGAAAAGATCTCGTGAAGGACATCCGCAAAAAGGGCGAGGCGGCTAAAGTCGCGGTCCGCAATATCCGCAGGGATGCCAACGACTATCTGAAGAAACTCGGCAAGGGTGATGTGTCCGAGGATGAGATCAAAGATCTGGAAGATGAGATCCAGAAAGAAACAGATAAGCATATCAAGGATATCGATAAGGCTGTCGAGGAGAAATCGAAGGAGATCCTGACAGTATAAGCGTATCGGCTTCATTAATGCGGTGCTTTACGAAAAAGAAAAGACGACCTGCCCGGGGCAGGTCGCTTTGCATATGAGGAAAACCGGATGGATGACAAACTGATCATACCCAAACATGTAGCCATTATTCTTGACGGAAACGGAAGATGGGCGAAAAAAAGAGGAATGCCGCGCAATTACGGGCATATCGCCGGCGCACGAAATCTGGAAACGATCTGTGAGGATGCATGGGACCTGGGAATCAAATATCTGACTGTCTACCTGTTCTCGACGGAGAACTGGAAACGGTCCAAGACCGAGGTGTCGGCACTGATGGAGCTTTTCCGGCGCTATATGAAGACCAGTATCAAAAGGGCGGCTGACAACAATATGAAAGTGAGCGTGATCGGAGAGATCTCCGCGTTCGCACCGGATCTTCAGGAAAGCATCCGAAAGCTGGTGGATTCATCGAAAGACTATACAGGCCTGCAGTTCCAGCTGGCGATGAACTACGGAAGCCGCGACGAGATCACCCGGACGGTCAGGAAACTGGCTGCGCGCTGTGCACAGGGGGAGCTCGATCCGGAACAGATCACGGAAGAGATGATCAGCAAAAACCTGGACACGGGAGATCTCCCGGATCCGGACCTGCTGATCCGGACCGGCGGCGAACAGCGCCTTTCCAATTATCTGATGTGGCAGCTCGCTTACACCGAGTTTTATTTTACGGATACTCCGTGGCCTGATTTTCACAAGGAAGACCTTAAGAAGGCCATCGAGAAATATAACAACAGGGACCGCCGGTTCGGCGGTGTTAAGGAGGAATAGGCATGTTCTTAACAAGACTGATCAGCGGAATCGTTCTCGTAGCGGCGGCAGTCATCCTGCTTGTTCTCGGCGGCCCCGTATTGGCGGCCGGCCTGTTTGTCATCTCCGTGATCGGGATGCATGAACTCTACCGGGCGGTCGGAACCGAAAAGAACGGACCAAATCTTCTGACCGGTGCCGCTTATGCGGGAGCAGCCGCTCTTTATCTGCTGATGTACCTGAGATATGACAGGA
This sequence comes from Porcincola sp., assembly GCA_045118075.1. Lineage (GTDB taxonomy): Bacteria > Bacillota > Clostridia > Lachnospirales > Lachnospiraceae > Merdiplasma. The sequence goes on from JBGUOI010000184.1 coordinate 25,492, forward strand.
TCATGATTGCGGTGATCTCCGCCTGCCTTATCCTGATCCTGGCTGTATACGTATTCACCTGGCCGGCTTATAATTCGGAAAAAGTCATGGCGGCCATGTTCGGCCTGGTCTACGCTGCCCTATCGCTTTCATTTATCTACCGTATACGGATGATGGAGAACGGCCAGTTTAATGTGTGGCTTGTTTTTGCCTGCTCCTGGGGAAGCGATACCTTTGCATACTGTGCCGGAATGCTTCTGGGCAGGCATAAGATGGCGCCGAAGCTGAGTCCCAAAAAGTCGGTCGAAGGTGCCGTGGGCGGCGTGATCGGGGCAGCCGTGCTGGGAATGGTGCTTTCTTTTGTGACTTACAAAATGACGGCGGCACCTTTGAGGCTTTGGGAATATGCCCTTATCTGCGCGGTAGGAGCACTGGTGTCAATGGTGGGAGACCTGGCGGCTTCAGCGATCAAAAGGGATCACGATATCAAAGACTACGGGAAGCTCATTCCGGGCCACGGAGGAATCCTTGACCGTTTTGACAGTGTGATCTTTACCGCACCGGCTATCTGGCTGTTAGCCGTCCTTATGATCGGATGAGCGCCGGCCTGATTGGGCAGCACCATTGAAAAACTTAACAGATTAAAGGGGATGCATAACTATTGAGTATGAATAAGACAATCGCCATCCTGGGGTCTACGGGGTCGATCGGGACACAGACACTGGATGTGGTCAGAGCCAATCCTTCCCTTCGCGTAAGTGCGCTTTCTGCCGGACGCAATGTCCGCCTGCTTGAAAAACAGATCAGGGAATTCAGGCCGGGTCTGGCTGCCGTATGGGATGAGGCTGATGCCGCTGACTTAAGGATCAGGCTGGCTGATCTTGATGTGAAGATTCTCTCCGGCATGGAAGGACTGATCGAGATCGCCCGTGAGGAGAAAAGCAGCGTGCTGGTAACCGCGATCGTGGGCATGATCGGTATCCGGCCGACCATCGCAGCGATCGAAGCCGGCAAGGATATCGCACTGGCCAACAAAGAAACGCTGGTTTGTGCCGGTCACCTGATCATGCCTCTGGCTAAAGAGCACAATGTCAGCATCCTTCCCGTGGACAGTGAGCACAGTGCGATTTTCCAGTGCCTGAACGGAGAGAACAGAGGTCGAATCGAGCGGATCTGGCTGACCGCTTCGGGCGGACCTTTCCGCGGGATGACTTATGAGCAGCTGAAGACGAAGCGCCCCGAGGATGCGCTGAAACATCCAAACTGGAACATGGGCAGCAAGATCACCATCGATTCCGCGACCATGGTCAACAAAGGTCTTGAGGTGATGGAAGCCAGATGGCTTTTTGACACCGGTCTTGACCGGATCCGTGTGGTGCTGCAGCCTCAGAGCATTATTCATTCCATGGTCGAATTTACCGACGGAGCCGTTATCGCCCAGCTGGGGACGCCTGACATGAGACTGCCTATCCAATACGCACTTTCATATCCGGACAGAGTGCCGCTCTCGGGTGACAGACTGGATTTTGCAAAACTCGGAAGGATCACATTTGAGGAGCCGGACCCGGATACTTTCCGCGGATTAAAGCTGGCTTTCGAGGCAGCAAGGACCGGAGGATCGATGCCTACGGTCTTCAACGCGGCAAACGAGTACGCGGTCGCCGCCTTTTTAGCCGGCAGGATCGGCTTTACGGATATCTATGAGATCATTGCATCCTCAATGGAGGAACACCGCCTGATCAAAGATCCCGACGCAGAAACGATTTTGCACGTCCAGGATGAAGTCGGCGCCTTCGTGGGAAGCAGGTGGTAATATGAGCATACTGATCGCGCTGGTGATCTTCAGCTGCCTGATCCTGTTTCACGAGTGGGGACATTACCTGGCTGCCAAGCGCTGCGGCGTCACCGTGACCGAATTTTCTCTCGGAATGGGCCCGAGACTGTTCTCTTTCAAAAGAGGAGAGACGCGCTATTCCTGGAAACTTCTTCCCCTGGGAGGGTCATGCATGATGCTGGGTGAACTGGATGATGAGGAAGGCGAAGGGAATTTCCAGGGAAAACCCGTATGGCAGAGGGCACTGATCATCGCCATGGGACCTCTTTTCAATTTCCTGATGGCCCAGATCCTGGCAATGATTCTTGTCGGAATGGCCGGATATGATCCTCCCGGAGTCCTTTCGGTGACCGAAGGAATGCCGGCAGCCCTGGCGGGAATCGAGGAGGGAGACCGGATCACTTCGATCAACG
>JBGUOI010000185.1:0-18339 GCA_045118075.1 Porcincola sp.
CACCCTGTTCCAAAGGGGACGTTACCGCAGCGCCGGTACTTGGCGAGGGCGAAGCCCGAGCCTTATGTACCGCTGCGCGAGGTAAGAACGGGAGTGTTCCCCGTGGAACAGGGTGGTGCTTTTTATTTTGAAAATGTTTGAGAGGAGCGTCCCCTGTCACGGTTTACTCTTCTGCTCCTGCCAGCAGCCTTGCAAGCTCCGAGTCGGCGCTCAGGACCACGGTCTTTTCTCCGGACATGGACTGCTTTAAGGCATCCAGTCCGCGGATGAAGCTGTAGAAGTCCTGTTTGTCCTGTGTGTCGTAGGCTGCCTGGATGATCTTCATGTACTGTGCTTCGCCGTCTGCAATGGTGATTTGAGCCTGCTTATCGGCCTCTGCCTTCATCACGGAGACGGTCTTGTCGGTCTCGTTGCGGATCTTCTTGGCCTCGGCGTTGCCCTGCGCCTTGTAGGAGGCGGCGATGTTCTGGCGCTCGGAGATCATTCTCTCATAGACGGCACCTTTGTTGTCGTTGGGCAGGTCAAGGCTTTTGATCTCGGATTTGATGATCTCAATACCGTAGGCTCCGAGGTCGGAGTTGGCTTCCTTGGTGATCATCGAGGTGAGCTTCTCTCCTCTGGCGGCGATCAGTTCTTCCTGCGTCATGCTGGAGATCGTGTTCTTTGTGGCGTTGTAGACAGCCACGCTGACACGGTCCCTGGCGACGCTCTCGGAGGCGCTGAGCGTCTGGAAATACTTTGTGGCGTCGGTCACATGCCAGAGTACATAGTTGTCGGCGATCATGGACTTTTTGTCCTTGGTGATGACATCTGACGGATCGATGTCATACAGGCGCAGATCCGAGGGGACGAAGCGCACGTTGTCGACCATCGGAAGCTTCATGACAAGTCCGCCGCCCTCCATGACTTTGACGATCTTGCCAAAGCGGGTAACGACTGCATACTGGTTCATCCTGACTACGGCAAAACAGTTGGAGATGAAGATGGCCAGCACGACTACGACGCCGATGATCACGGCAAGTCTTGAATTCTTTGCGTTCGTTTTCATCATTTACCTCCGTTCTTGTCTTCTTCCGTTTTCGTATCTTCCGTCTTTGAGGAGATGCTGCCTTCGGAAACAGTGCTTTCCGAAGAATCCCCTGTGAAGGAAGAAAGAGGAAGGACTTTCTGCGTTTCCCCATTGTCGATGATCACCTTGATGCCCGGAAGGACATCCTCGATCGCCTCATAGTAGAGACGCTGCCTGGTGATCTGCGGGTTCTTGGCGTACTGTTCGTACATGGCGGAAAATCTGGCCACCTGGCCTTCCGCTTCTGCGATCCTCGTCTGTTTGGCGGCTTCGGCATCCTGAATGATGCGGTCTGCCTCCGCTTCGGCTGCGGGGATTTGTTCATTCTGGTACTGCTTGGCATTGTTGACAGCGGTATCCGCGCCCTGCTTGGCCGTCTCGACTGCCTTGAATGCCTGCATGACCTCACTTGTCGGGGGCTCGGCATCCTGGACGGTGATGTTGACGATCTCGATACCGATATCATTCGCTGCCAGAGCTTCTGTCAGTTTCTCCCTGACCTGGGACTGGATCTGGTTTTTGGCTGTCGTGATGGCTTCATCTACCGTGTAATTGATGACCGTGGAACGGACACACGCTGTGGTGAGGTTCTTAAGGATCATCTGGGGCTCAGCCGACGCGTACAGGTACTTGACCGGATCCGATACCCGGTATTCCAGGTAGAAGTCGATATCCACGAAGTTGAAATCGGAGGTGATCATCACCGCCTCGGCTTCCACGACCTCACCCGGATAGCTTTCGGCATAACCGTAAGTGGTATAGCCGATCTGCATGCCCTGTGTAGTCGTATCGACCATGTGCACTTTCTGGATAAACGGGATCTTGAAGTACAGGCCGGCTGTCTTTACATCGGTGACTTTTCCGAACATCGTCACGACCGCCTGTTCCTGCTCGTTGACGCTGTAGAGCGAGGAAATAATGACAAAGGCGGCCAGGATGACCAAAAGACCGATCAGGGGCAGCTTTAGGGAACGTCCCTTGAAATTAATGATCTTTTTCTTCTCCATAAGTCATTCTCCTTTCAGAATGATTGGTTTCGTTGTTGAAAGCAGTATAAACGACAAAAACGATTTCGTAAATGACCGGTTCGGGAAATTACCGGTCCGTTTTATGCCGGAAACGAGAAAAAAACCGGTCGTATTTTACATAGAAAGGAAATTTCTTGACTTGCTATTTCAATGTGAGTATAATGAACGCGATGTTTTTCTTCAGTTTTCAACGCAAATATGCCGATTATGATAGATAATGGGTGAGTAAAGGGGGTGCGATGCAATGAAGATGACATTTCAGCCGAAGAAGAGATCCAGATCCAAGGTGCACGGTTTCAGAGCCAGAATGAGCACTGCTAACGGCAGGAAAGTACTTGCCGCCAGAAGAGCCAAGGGCAGGAAAGTTCTGTCTGCATAAGGCGTTTCTTCTGATTGGAAGACTGGGCTATAAACAAAGGTTTATCGATCCGGAGTTTCGCTTGCGAAACTCCTTTTTCGGCTCAGGGAAAAAATATGAAGTATAGTGAATCACTGAAAAAAACAAAAGATTTCCAGGCTGTCTATCAAAGCGGGAGATCTTACGGAAACAGATACCTGGTCATGTACGTCTCCCGGACGGATACAAATAAGAACCGGCTCGGGATCAGCGTCAGCAAGAAAGTTGGGAACAGTGTGGTGAGGCATCGAATCACGAGACTGATCAGGGAAAGTTACCGGCTGAATGAACTTAGATTTGTTGAGGGTCTGGATTTGATCGTGGTTGCCAGACCGGGCGCTAAAGGAAGAAATTTCTTTGAGATCGAGAGCGCGCTGCTTCACCTGGCAGGAAAACAAGGTGTCTTAAAAGAAACGCATATCAATAACGCTTCGGATAATGAATGTGAAATAAAGTGAAATACCTTATCATCAGAATGATACGGATGTACCAAAGATACATCTCCCCGGTCAAGATCACACGCTGTCCTTACACTCCCACCTGTTCAAGTTACGCCCTGCAGGCAGTCGAAAAGCACGGTGCGGTGAAAGGCAGTATTCTTGCGGCCTGGAGAATCCTGCGGTGCAATCCTTTTTCCAGGGGAGGATACGATCCCGTCCCCTGAAGATGAAAACGGCCCCTGGCCGACAAGTCCCGCGCCTTATCAGGCTGCGGAGCTTATAGCAGGAGGAAAAACATGTTTTTGACAAAAAGCAGAACACCTGTGATCGGATGGTTCGCAGTTGTCCTCGGGTTCATTATGAACCTTATCTTCAATGCGCAGTCTGCGATCGGCATCGAGAATATCGGTCTGTGCATCATCCTTTTCACCATCATCATCTACATGCTGATGATGCCCCTGACGATCCAGCAGCAGAAGTTCTCCAAACTTCAGGCAAAAATGAGCCCGGAGCTGCAGGCGATCCAGAAAAAGTACAAGGGGAAGAATTCTGATCAGGCTGCGATGCAGAGAATGAACGAAGAGACCCAGGCGATATATGCCAAGTACGGCGTCAACCCCATGGGCAGCTGCCTGCAGATGCTTATCCAGTTGCCGCTTCTGTTCGCTCTCTACCGCGTGATCTGGAATATTCCCGCTTACGTTGATAAAGTAAAGAACGTATTTATCCCGCTGGCAACAAAACTGCTGGATGCTTCCGGCGCGGAAGCATTCCTGAGTGAGGCATCCAAGTCGGCAGCCGTCTCCTTTAAGGAGATGAATCTTAATACCGTCATCGATGTCCTTTATAAGTTTAAACCGGCCAATTGGGCGGCTCTGTCCGATAAGTTCCCGGATATGTCCGATCTGATCAGCAATACACAGACCAGCATCGACAGGATGAACAATTTCCTGGGACTTAATATTGCGGATTCTCCGTTCAATATTATGAAAAGCGCTTTCTTTAACCGTCAGATTCTTCTTCTGATCGGTGCCGTTTCCATTCCCGTTCTGGCAGCTCTGACTCAGTGGCTCAACACGAAACTGATGACCGGGACCAACGACAACCAGAACCAGGAAGGCGGCAGCATGGCCGACTCCATGAAGATGATGAACACCATGATGCCCATCATGTCTCTGGTCTTCTGTCTTACTCTTCCCGTCGGTATGGGTATCTACTGGATCGCCGGTGCCGTGGTCAGAAGCGTACAGCAGGTCATGATCAACCGCCGGATCGATTCGATCGATGTGGATGAGCTGGTCAAGCAGAACCTTGAAAAGATGAATCAGAAAAGGGCCAAGCAGGGTCTTCCGCCCGAGAAGATGAACAGCAATGCTCGCATCAGCACCCGCAACATCAATGTCGAGTCCAATAAAACGGGCAAGTCCAGTATGAAGGCGAGGCTGATGGAGGAAGCCGCAAAGGCAAAGGATATTCCGGAAAGCAGTTCTTCTTCGGGAAGCTCCACGGCACCGAAAAAAGGATCGCTGGCCGCAAAGGCGAATATGGTGAAGGAATATAACGACAGGCATCAGAAAAAATAAGGAGTATCCAAATGGAAGAATACATCAGGGTCACAGGCAGGACGGTTGAAGATGCGCTGCTTGAGGCTTCCATCACGCTGGGGACCACGCGGGAAAACATCGAATACCGTGTGATCGAGCATGAGTCCAAAGGCTTTTTGGGAATCGGAGCAAAAAAAGCGGTCATAGAAGCCCGCACAAAGACATCCGATGAAGATTTTATCAGTGAGATCTTCAAAAACAAGCCTGAAAAAGAGACAAAGCCCGAGAAGAAAAACAAGGCTGAGAATAAAGAAAACAAAGATAATAAAGAAAAGAAAGAAAACAAGGGAAGCAAAAAAGAAGAAAAAGCTTCCGTAAAGAACGAAAAAAAAGAAGCCAAAGCGGCTGACAAGAAAGAAAAGAAAGACAAACCGGCCGAGAAGAAAAAAGATAAACCGGCTGCAAAGAAAGACAAGGCGGAAAAACCCGAGAAGGCAGAAAAAATGGAAGTAAAAGAGACAAAGAAAGAGGCCGCGCCCGCTTCCGTTAAGGAAGAGAAAGCACCGAAGGCGCCGGCCGATCCCGAAGAAGCTGCCCGCAAAGCCGTCGGGTTCCTGACGGATCTGCTTGAGGCAATGGGTGTTGACGGCAAAGTAACGGCCGCCTACGAAGACAACACGCTGAACGTGAACATTGAAGGCGGTGACATGGGCCTCCTGATCGGCAAGCGGGGACAGACTCTCGATTCGGTCCAGTACCTGACAAGCCTTGTCGTGAACAAGGGTAAATCCGCTTATGTCCGCGTTCGCGTCGATACCGAGGATTACCGCGAGCGCCGGAAGGCAACGCTTGAGAACCTTGCCAAGAACATGGCGTTCAAGGTCAAGAAGACCAGGAGAAGCGCTTTCCTGGAGCCGATGAATCCGTATGAGCGCCGGATCATCCACGCTGCACTGCAGGATGATCCCTATGTGACGACCCACTCTGAGGGTGAGGAGCCCTTCCGTAAGGTGGTCGTGACTCTCAAAAAGAGAGAGGACACCGACTGGTCCGAGCCGGAGCAGACGGAAGAAGAGACATTCTGATAAATTTTAAAAATCAAAAGGCTGCGGCGCATACTTAGCCGCAGCCTTATTTCAAAAGAAATGACAAAGAAAGAGATATTTTTTGAAGATACCATCGCGGCGATCTCCACGGCCGTAAGTGAGGCGGGAATCGGCATCGTCCGCATCAGCGGGCCCGATGCGGTCGCGATCGCGGACAAAGTCCTTACGCTTCCCGGAAAAAAGACGCTCGCCAAGGTCCCGACCCACACCATCCACTACGGATTTCTTCACCGGATCGGGGATGAAAAGGGAGAATTCGACGAGGTGCTCGCCTCCGTGATGAGAGGCCCGAAAAGCTATACCGCCGAGGATACGGTCGAGATCAACTGCCATGGAGGCGTCTATACGGTGCAGCGTGCCCTGGAAGCGGTCATCGAAGCCGGAGCGAGGCTGGCCGAGCCGGGTGAATTTACCAAAAGGGCGTTCCTGAACGGAAGGATCGACTTAACCAGAGCCGAGGCGGTCATGGAAGTGATCCGCGCCAGGTCCGATCTGGCGCTTAAAAGCTCCGTAAGTCAGCTTCGGGGAAGTGTCTGGAAAAGTGTCAGCGCCCTGCGCGGACAGATCCTTCTGGAGTGTGCCCGGATCGAGGCGGCATTAGACGACCCGGAGCACTACAGCCTGGATGATTACTCTGCCGCTCTCCTGCCGCTTTGTGAGGACTGGATAAAACGTCTGGAGCGTCTGATCGCGACTGCGGATGGCGGTAAACTGGTCTCGGAAGGGATCAATACGGTGATCATCGGCAAGCCGAATGCCGGCAAGTCCTCTCTCCTGAACCGGTTCGCCGGCGAGGAGCGCGCCATCGTCACCAGAGTGGAGGGAACTACGCGCGACGTCATAAGGCACACGGTGCGCATAGGCGGACTTACGTTAAACCTGGCCGATACCGCAGGCATCCGGGATGCCCGGGACGAAGTGGAACAGATCGGCGTGGAACTGGCATTGGACCTGGCAAAAGAGGCGGACCTGATCCTTTACGTAGTCGACTCGGCGCGGGAGCTGGATGAGAATGACCAGCAGATCGCCCGCCTGATCCGGGACCGGAAAGTGATCGTTCTGCTGAACAAATCCGATCTGGATACCGTCACGGATGAAGCCGCGGTGCGCGCACTCGGCGGCAGCGGCCGGTTTGTGCCCCTCTCCGCTCTCACCGGCGAGGGCATGGATCAGCTGGAGAAAGAGATCCTGGACATGTTCCATATCGGAGACCTCTCCTTCAACGAAGAGACCGTGATCACCAGCATGCGCCACAAAGACCTGCTGGAAAAGGCGCGCCAAAGCCTGGAGAACGTTTTGCAGGCTGCGGCGGCCGGTATGCCGGAGGATCTGGTTAACATCGACCTGGTCGAGGCGGCAGCGCAGCTTGGACAGATCACCGGCGAGAGCATCCGCGATGATCTGGCGGATGAGATATTCGACAAATTCTGTATGGGGAAATAACGGATGGAAAACCGGAAAAACTATCTTGAAAAAGAGACGGACGTTGTGGTGGTAGGCGCCGGTCACGCCGGGTGTGAAGCCGCGCTGGCCTGTGCCCGGCTCGGCCTTAAGACCGTGATCTTCACGGTCAGCGTAGAGAGCATCGCCCTGATGCCGTGCAATCCGAATATCGGGGGCAGCTCCAAGGGACATCTTGTCCGTGAGGTGGATGCGCTCGGCGGAGAGATGGGAAAAAACATCGATAAGACCTTCATCCAATCGAAAATGCTCAATGTTTCCAAAGGCCCGGCGGTGCATTCGCTCCGCGCCCAGGCGGATAAGGCTGCCTACAGCCGCAGCATGCGCATGACGCTTGAAAATACGCCGAATCTGCAGATCCGCCAGTGTGAGGTGACGCAGATCATCACGCAGGACGGACGCCTTACCGGAGTCCGCACGGATTCGGGAGCCATCTGGCACTGCAAGGCCTGCGTTCTCTGCACCGGGACCTACTTAAACGCCCGGTGTGTCTATGGCGAAGTCAGCACGCTTACGGGACCGAACGGACTCAGGGCGGCTACGCACCTGACGCAGTCCCTGATCGAACACGGCGTAAAGATGTACCGGTTCAAGACCGGGACACCCGCCAGGATGGACGGAAGAAGTCTGGATTATGACAAGATGGAGATCCAGCGCGGGGATGAGCGCGTTGTGCCCTTCTCTTTTGAGACGGATCCGGAATCGGTCCAGATCGAGCAGGCGCTGTGCTATCTGACCTATACAAATGAAAAAACGCATGAGATCATTCGCGCGAACCTGGACCGCTCTCCTCTTTTCTCCGGATTTATCGAGGGAACCGGACCGCGCTACTGCCCTTCCATTGAGGATAAAGTCGTGCGCTTTGCGGACAGGGAGCGCCACCAGGTATTCATCGAGCCGGAGGGACTGTCCACAAATGAAATGTATGTGGGCGGTATGTCCAGCTCTCTTCCGGAGGACGTTCAGGAAGCCATGTACCGCACGGTGCCCGGTCTCGAGCATGCGAAGATCGTCCGGAATGCGTATGCCATCGAATATGACTGCATTGATGCCACACAGCTTCGGGACACCCTGGAGTTTCGCAGTATCCCGGGCCTGTTCAGCGGCGGACAGTTCAACGGCAGTTCCGGGTATGAGGAGGCGGCCGCGCAGGGTCTTGTCGCGGGCATCAATGCCGCGATGAAAGTGCTCGGAAGAGATATGCTCGTGCTTGACCGTTCCCAGGCTTATATCGGCGTACTGATCGATGACCTGGTGACAAGGAAAAACAAAGAGCCGTACCGGATGATGACATCCCGGGCTGAGTACCGCCTGCTTCTTAGGCAGGACAATGCGGATATGCGTCTGACACAGATCGGTTATGAGATCGGTCTGATCAGTGAGGAGCGGTACCGTGCGTTTACGGCTAAAAAAGAAAAGATCACGGCGGAGATAAACCGCCTGGAAAACACAATGATCGGAACCGGTGCACCGGTCCAGGCATTTTTGAAGGATAAGGGATCTGTTTCGTTAAAGACCGCCGTCTCCCTTGCGGAACTGATACGCCGGCCGGAGCTGGACTACTCTCTCGTTGCTCCTCTGGATGAGGAAAGGCAGCCGCTTCCGGAGGACGTTTGCGAACAGGTCAATATATCGATAAAATACGATGGGTATATCAAGCGCCAGCTCGCCCAGGTCGAACAGTTTAAGAAGATGGAGGCAAGACAGATACCGGAGGATATTGACTATGATGCCGTTCCGAGTCTGAGAACAGAATCAAGGCAGCACCTGAAAGAAGTCATGCCCTCTTCGATCGGGCAGGCATCCCGTGTTCCGGGCGTCTCTCCGGCAGACATATCCGTTTTGCTGGTCTGGCTTGAGAACCGTCGTGGTGCGTCAAAGGAAGGAGGGGAAGAGACTCATGAATGAGAGACTTATGCCTGAAAACCTGCCCCTTCTGAGGAAAGGCGCCGAAGAACTCGGGATCAGGCTGACTCAGCAGATGGAGACACAGTTTTCCCTTTTCGGACAGCGCCTGCTTGAGAAAAACAAGGTGATGAACCTGACGGCCCTGACCGATCCGGATGAGGTCCAGGTAAAACATTTCCTTGACTCTCTGACACCGGTGACCGTAACGGAACTGGAAGGAAAGTCATTGACGGTTGCCGATATGGGGACGGGTGCCGGCTTTCCGGGAATACCGTTGAAGATCGCTTTCCCGGGCTTGAACATCACACTGATGGACTCTCTGAAAAAGAGGCTGAATTTCCTTGACGAAATAATCGATGAAAATCGATTTGAAAACATCCGAACGCTGCATGGCAGGGCTGAGGATATCGGGCGCAGCAGGCAGCACCGTGAGCAGTATGACCTTTGTGTTTCACGGGCGGTAGCCAACCTCTCTTCTCTTTGCGAATACTGTCTGCCTCTTGTTAAGATCGGAGGTCAATTTATTTCTTTCAAGGCTGCGAACGCAACGGAAGAGATAAAATCTGCGGAAAAAGCAGTAAAGCTGCTGGGAGGAGAAATAGAGAAGATCCATGAATTTGTCCTCCCGGGAACCGATCTGGGAAGAACACTGGTCGTGATCAGAAAAAAACAGGCGTCTCCCACCGGATATCCGAGAAAAGCGGGAACGCCTGCAAAAGATCCTATTCACTAAGCAATTCTGATATGAAAGCTTCCGGCTGCTCAAGCTGCGGAAGAAGGCCGCATTGGCCGATTGGTTTTAATGAGATCTTCGAACTGTATCTGCGAAGACTCTTTGCCGCTGTATGGGCATTGTTTACACGGCTGCTGTAGAGGATCACAACGGGCACTGTCAGGTTGGACAGTGCTCTTTTCATGTCCCAGTTCATATAGCGGCCGTTTAAACTGGCCAGGAAATACCTGCCTCTGCCCTCTCCCAGGTGGGAAGCCTCATAACAGGCATCTGCCGTACGGGTGCGTATACGCCCCGGATCCTTAAAATACTTCTTTTCAAGGACCCTTGAAATATTCGGCTTGGATGTGATCGCGTAATATACTGCTCTGCCGATGACCGGTACGGACATCATCGCCATGATGATTCCCGAACGGCGCACGCTTATACGGGAAGTCTGGGCATCAGAAGGCGGATTGATCAGATAGATCTTTGAGAAAAGCTCCGGACAGGAGGCCTGTGCCATGATGGCAAAGGAACCGGAAAGACCGGAGGCTGCGACTACTGCTCTCTCTCCTATGACATCACGAATAAAAGCACAGATAAGGGAAGAGAAAAAGTAGTTGGTATAGGTAAGAGCCGGTTTTTCAGAGCGTCCGCACCCGGGAAGATCCAGGCAGTAGACAGTATATCTGCCGGCAAGGGCCTTGATAACGGATGAAAATTCATGGCCGGATGAAATAACGGAGGCAGTATGGATGAGCAAAAGCGGCGTCTCTCCGCTTCCCGCTTTCCGATAGAAGACCCTCGCATGAGTCCAGTCATAAAAAAGACCGTCATCAGGATCCAGAATGTTTTTATCTGCGGCGTGCTCTTCGATCGATTTGTTGGCCAGAGCCAGGGTGCCCGTAAGGGCAGCTCCCGAAAAAAGGGCACGTCTTAAAAGACGGCGTATATTTAACATGATCTGTATTTCTCCTCATTTACAAATGATCTCCTTTAGTATAAACTAAAAAAGCAAAAACAGCAACCGCAAGGGATTTGGAAACCCGAAAGCGGCGGAAACCAGATGGGAGTTTTTTATGTTAGATGAATATATCCTCGCGCAGCTTGACAAGATCAGGCAGGAACGCGCAAGACTGCAGGAAAAACTGATCGGACTGACCGACGAAGAAACCAGGTGCCGGGAAGAGATAAGCAAACTGCTCGAACAGGAAGATGTCGGGTACGAACTGTTTTCACCCAGAGCCGGCGACGACACGGTAAAAAACAAAATATCCGAGATACAAAAACATATCGAAGATCTGCAATATAAACAGGCGAATGTTACTGAGTCCCTCGCTGAGAACCAGGAAAGAGTTGACCACTATGAAACACTTCTGGAAGAGGCACGAAATCGTGATCCGGGAGGTGATGCCGGTATATCTAATGAACCGGAATCCGGAACAGGAAAATCACCACAGCTTCGTGAACTGGAAAATGATGAGGATTACAGGACATTGTATCTTGGAGAGCTGAAGCTGGTTCTTGAAAAAGTAGATAATTGCCTGAACCTGATCGGTCATAACCGAAACCAGTGTAAGAACGAACTGAAAAATCTGAGGTATCATTTGAGGTCGGTAATCTCGGAGGCGGAAACAAATAAATAATTAGCGAAGATGTTTCACGTGAAACATTTTTCCCGAAAAACCGACGGGATGTTTCACGTGAAACATCTTTTTTATCAAAAACAGGAAAAGAAACGTCTAAAAAGCTCAGGATTTGTGTAGTATTGCAGGCTGTGATGTGCTAAAATCAGGACGTTAATAGAATTATTTATGTTTCACGTGAAACAAAGGAGGATCTTCATTGGGAAAGATCATCGTTGTAGCCAACCAAAAAGGCGGCGTAGGAAAGACGACGACCGCCGTTAACCTTTCTGCAGCTATGGCAGCGCAGGGAAAAAAAGTGCTTCTGGTGGACATGGATCCGCAGGCGAACGCGACAAGCGGTATAGGAATCGAAAAAGACGACGAAAGAGACAGCGTTTATGAGCTTCTTTTGTCGGAAGCACGGATAAGGGACTGCATCATTCCTAAAGTGAGAAAGAACCTTTCCGTTATTCCTTCCAGTGTAAATCTTGCCGCAGCAGAGCTGGAACTGTCACAGGTGCCGCAGAAAGAGCTGATTCTGAAGAAAAAACTTGATACGGTCAGCAAACAGTACGATTTTATCTTGATCGATTGCCCGCCGTCCCTGAATGTGCTTACGATCAACTCGATGTGTGCGGCGGACTCGGTGCTGATTCCCATCCAGTGTGAGTATTATGCGCTGGAAGGCCTGTCACAGCTGCTTTATACCATTCGGTTGGTGACAGAAAGGATGAATTCGAAGCTTGAAGTGGAAGGGGTTCTTTTTACCATGTTTGACGGAAGAACCAATCTTTCCCAGCAGGTGGTCGAAAATGTCCGGGATAACCTGAACCTGCGGATCTATAAAAATGTAATTCCCAGGAACGTGCGTCTGGCGGAAGCACCAAGTTACGGACTTCCGATCACGGAGTATGATCCGCGTTCAACGGGAGCCGAAGCGTATACGAAACTAGCAAAAGAGGTCATTAAGAATAATCGGAAGAAAAAATGACCCGGATGAAACAGTAAGAGCCGGAGGAAAAACCTATGGCAGCCAGAAGAGGCGGATTAGGAAAGGGTCTTGACGGATTGTTTCCTATATATAATGCGGAAGAAAACGTAAAGGAAAAGACTTCCGGACGGGAGGAGAATGTAAAACCGAAGGCGGGCATATCCAAAAAAGGAAAAAGCACGGCCGCAGGCAGCAAAAAAACTCCTTCTGCAGAGAAGAAGACTGTCTCTGAGGAAAAAACCGTCCGTGAGAAGAATATCCGTGAGGAGATGCCGGAGAACGGGATCGTTACTGTGCGGCTTTCGCTGGTGGAACCGAACCGGGAACAGCCCAGGCAGGCGTTTGATGAGGCTTCTCTGAAAGAACTGGCGGATTCGATCAGTCAGTACGGCGTTCTTCAGCCGCTGGTAGTCCAGAAAAAGGGCAGCCGGTACGAGATCATTGCCGGCGAACGCCGGTGGCGCGCGGCCAGGCTGGCCGGTTTAAAGGAGATTCCGGTGGTAATACGGGATCTTTCCCCAAAGGAAGTACTGGAAGTATCGCTTGTGGAAAACATCCAGAGAGAGGACTTAAATCCGATCGAGGAGGCAAAGGCATACCAGCGGTTGATGGAAGAGTTCTCGTTAACACAGGAAGAAGCATCAGCACGCGTCGCCAAAAGCCGGACAGCAGTCACGAACTCGCTGCGCCTGCTGAAACTGGATCCTCGGCTTCAGCAGATGGTAATGGATGATGTCCTTTCAGCGGGACATGCCAGAGCGCTTCTTTCCCTGACAGATCCCGAAATGCAGAAAAAAGCAGCCGAGATCGTTGTGGAACAGTCTCTGAGCGTGCGTGAAACAGAAAAGCTGGTGAAAAACTTCGGAAAACCGGTGAAGAAAAAGCTGCCGGCAAAGGAAGATACGGCGATGACCCTTGTCTACAAGGAAATGGAAGAGAGGCTGAAAGCCTCGCTTGGAACGAAGGTCCGTCTGAACCGGCAAAGTGACAAAAAAGGCAAGATCGAGATCGAGTATTACTCCGCAGATGAGCTGGAGAGGATCTACGATCTGCTGCGCAGCGTGAACTGAAGGGGAAAGCGCTGCGGGCCGCCGTAAACCGGGAAACCGGATAGAGCGGAAACAATAAGGGGGTATAAAAAATGAACAGGAGGAATATCAGTTATGGAAAGCAGCCTGCTTAATTCCCTGGGATTTGATCCGGGAATCATCCTGCTTCTGATGATGGTACTGATGGTGTTTGTGCTGCTGTACCTTGTCAGGGTCTCAATCAGAATGTCGCGGTTCATGAAGCGATATCGGATCTTTATGAGGGGTAAAGACGCCGTCTCGCTTGAAAAGGCCTTCGCCCAGAAGTTCATCGAGGTGGACAGACTGGTGGAGATCTCCAAGAACCAGTCCATTGAGATCAAACGTCTGAAAGATATCCTCTCCAAAACGACCAACAAGATCGGTATCGTCAAATACGATGCATTCCCGGATGTGGGCGGAAAACTCAGCTTCGCGCTGGCCATGCTCGATGAGAGCAACTCCGGTTTCGTGCTGAATGCCATTCATTCCCGTGAAGGCTGCTACACCTACGTGAAGGAGATCGTAAACGGCGAGTCCTACATCGTGCTGGGCCAGGAGGAGAAAGATGCACTCCGGCAGGCCGTCAATTATTTCAGCGAGTTGGAGTGAGAGGGTTAATTATAAACAATATGTAACATATAATCTGAATGAGGTGATTGCAAATGCTTGACATCAAGTTTGTTCGTGAAAACGTTGAAGCCGTAAAACAGAATATCCGCAATAAATTCCAGGACGCCAAGCTTGTGCTGGTGGACGAAGTCGTCGCACTGGACAAGGAAAACCGTGAGATCAAGGTTGAACTGCAGTCTCTGCAGGCTGAACGCAACAAAGCAGCCAAGGAGATCGGAAAGCTTAAGGGCCAGGGAAAACATGAGGAAGCGGAAGAGGTCAAACAGAAAGTGGCCGTGTTCGCTGCCAGGCTCGAGGAGCTCGCTCAGCGCGAGAAGGAAGTCGAAGCTTCTCTTCGTCAGAAGATGATGGTCATTCCGAACATGATCGATCCGTCCGTTCCCATCGGCAAAGACGACAGCGAGAATGTGGAAGTGCAGCGCTACGGAGAGCCCGTGGTGCCGGACTTTGAGATCCCGTATCACACCGAGATCATGGAGCGCTTTAACGGTATCGATATGGACGCCGCCGGCCGCGTAGCCGGAAACGGTTTCTATTATCTGATGGGCGACATTGCCAGGCTGCATTCCGCCTGCCTTGCCTATGCGAGAGATTTCATGATCGGACGCGGCTTTACATACTGCATTCCGCCTTACATGATCCGCAGCGCGGTAGTGGATGGCGTTATGAGTTTTGCCGAAATGGACGCGATGATGTATAAGATCGAGGGTGAGGATCTTTTCCTGATCGGTACTTCCGAGCATTCCATGATCGGCAAGTTCATCAATACGATCTCTCCGGAAGAGGAGCTTCCTTACACGCTGACCAGTTATTCTCCGTGCTTCCGCAAGGAGAAAGGTGCGCACGGCATTGAGGAGAGAGGTGTTTACCGCATCCATCAGTTCGAGAAGCAGGAGATGATCGTGGTCTGCAAACCGGAGGACAGCCCCATGTGGTTCGACAAACTCTGGCAGAACACTGTTGATTTCTTCCGCACGCTGGATATTCCGGTACGTACCCTGGAGTGCTGCTCCGGCGACCTTGCTGACCTGAAAGTGAAATCTGTGGATGTGGAAGCATGGTCTCCGCGCCAGAAGAAATACTTTGAAGTGGGCAGCTGCTCCAATTTGGGCGACGCCCAGGCCAGACGCTTAGGCATCCGCGTCAAAGGCGCCGACGGAAAGAAGTACCTGGCGCACACCCTGAACAACACGGTGGTGGCACCGCCCAGAATGCTGATCGCTTTCCTGGAGAATAATTTACAGGCCGACGGAAGCGTGAAGATCCCAGAAGCGCTGCAGCCCTACATGGGCGGACAGACGCTCATCGAGGTAAAATAATAAGATTACGTCACCGCGCACGGAAATGGAGGTGAGGGCTATCAACCAGTTTTTAAGAGCTATCGGCTTTGCCGGCACACCAACGCTTGAGAGTGAGATGGAAGTGCTGCTCGATAATATCACCCATGCATGCGATCAGCGCAAGGCTGTTCGCAATGATGAGAAGAATACGGTCTTTCTGGAGATATCCAAATCCTTCGGGCCCAACATCGGCATCCGTGTGGTAGGAGAGATG
Source organism: Porcincola sp. (assembly GCA_045118075.1). GTDB lineage: Bacteria > Bacillota > Clostridia > Lachnospirales > Lachnospiraceae > Merdiplasma. Next base: position 15,542 of record JBGUOI010000185.1, read on the forward strand.
GACGGACGCGGGTTCCACCGTCAGGGATATTTCCCCTATCTGGAGAGTCAGGTCGAGTCCTCAGCCGCACCGGTCAATATGGACTGCCGCTGGGACGGCTGCTCCTTTGTGGGAATGGCGGACGACGGGAGAGTAGGAGTATCGCTGATCTTCTATCTCCAGAACCCGGCGGATTTCTGCCGCGAGACCAATTTCTGGTCAGTGGCGGACAAACCGGTGACCACAACGCTTACCGGCCTGGCCACGAGCGGGATGATCCTGCTTCCCATGAAGGGAAACCATCCCGAGTCAGGTGACGACCGGGCTGCATTCTATACCCGTCATGACAAACTGGTCACGGCTGCCAGGAACGGAAGCCAGGAAGCGATCGAGAGCCTGACAATGGAGGATATGGATACTTACGCCATGATCTCCAGGCGGATCCAGAATGAGGATATCCTCAGCATTGTGGATTCCTACCTGATGCCCTACAGCATGGAGTGCGACCAGTACCAGGTGCTCGGAACCATCCTTTTCTACACGAAAGTACAGAACTCGGTGACCGGGCAGGATCTGTGGCAGCTGACACTTTCCGTGAATGACATCACCATGGATGTGTGCATCAACAGCCAGGACCTGATCGGAGAGCCTATGGAAGGGCGCCGGTTTAAGGGAAATATCTGGATGCAGGGTAAACTGAACTTCTAATCAAAGAAAAAAACGGGAGCGCGCCGCGCCTCCGTTTTTTAATTGGATTTATCTGCTGATGAGTTTGCAATGAGCCTGCTGGGCCTTTTCGGCTGTGGCGGGCTCGTCGATTCCAAGCAGGATCCCGTCACGAACGACCTCCCGTCCGGCGACAACAACGCTTTTTGCCGGCTTGGAATAACCGACAGTCCCCAAAAAGCTTCCCGGATCCAGACGCGTACCGACGGTCTCCAGGCCTGAAGCATCGATCAGGAAAAGATCTCCGGCCTTTCCGGGACAGAGCCGGCCGATATCATCCCGGCCAAGAAGGGAAGCACTGCCGCAGGTCGCCATTTTGAGGAGTTCATAACCCGTCGGGGCCTGTGCCCCGTAGACAAGGCGATGAAGCAGATAAGCGCTGCGTATCTCGGCCATCAAATTCTGGCAGTCATTGGAAGCGGCGCCGTCCACCGCAAGGCCGACGTTGACGCCTAGTTTTATCATATCCGGGACACGGCAGACACCGGAAGAAAGCTTCATATTGGAGACAGGGCAGTGGGCGACGCCCGTTCCTGTATCCGCCAGGAGCTGAAGCTCTTCGTCATTGAAATGGATGCCGTGAGCATACCACACATCGGAACCGATCCAGCCGCATTTCTCCATATAGGCCAGCGGCCTCAGTCCGGTTTTTTCCAGTGTAAATCGCTCTTCGTCTTTTGTCTCGCAAAGATGTGTGTGAAGCCGGACGTCCAGAGTGCGTGCCAGCACGGCGGTCTCCTTGAGCAGGTCTTCACTGACGCTGAACGGAGAACATGGAGCCAGGGCGACCCGGTGCATGGCAAAAGGCTTCGGGTCGTGATATTTTTCAACCAGCCGCTGACTGTCCTTTAAGATAGTATCCACATCCTGTACAAGATCATCGGGCGGAAGACCTCCATCCTTTTTACCAAGGGACATGCTTCCGCGGGTCGCATGGAAGCGGATGCCCAGCAGGTCCGCCGCCTCAAACTGACGGTCTATAAAAAACTCCGAACCGGACTGCGGAAATACATAATGATGATCCGCACAGGTCGTGCACCCGTACCGGAGCAGTTCCCCCATACCGGTAAGGGAACTGTAGAAGATGCTCTCTTCATCGAGGCCGCGCCAGATTTCATAGAGCGTGACGAGCCACGGGAACAGTTCCATCTTCTGAACCTGGGGGAGATTTCGTGTAAACGTCTGGTAGAGATGATTGTGCGTATTCACAAGACCGGGGTAAACAAAGCATCCTGAGGCATCGATCTCCTCATCGGCCGTGCATTTTTCCGTTCCGACGTAATCGATGACGCCGTCCTTTATGAGTATGTTTCCGTGCTCTATGACCCGGTCGTCATCGTCGACCGTAACAATCGCCAGCGCATCCCTGATCAGCAGTGAACTCATATTAACTCCCTTCCCAGGCCGACCTGCAGACATTTTTTACAAAAGGTACTACGGATATACTAAAACAGCCGCTTCCATTTTTCAATAAACTCTGTTATAATGAGTAACGCGCCGGAGAAAGGCGTCAATGTCTACGTAGCTCAGCAGGATAGAGCACTCGCCTCCTAAACGGATGGCTAGGTGGAACCCTGAGCTAAAAATATATTTCGATTCTACAGTTCGAAATGAGTCGTGCACGTTGAAAAATTTACATCAATGCGGTTTCAAAAGGCGTATGGTATGATGTAAACACAATGGTATGCTTCCAGCTAACAAAGAGGCTGAAAAAGACCAGAAATTGTTAGCTGAGGAACATAAATCGGTTACCGACCGAATGGCGAAAACCCCGTGTTTAAGCCAAAAAAATCGGATAAGTCTACGTAGCTCAGCAGGATAGAGCACTCGCCTCCTAAGCGAGGGGTCGGAGGTTCGAATCCTCTCGTGGACGGCTGTAAAGAGTGGAATGTGTTAGCTGGCGGTTAGCTGGCAGCCTTTTCCACTCTTTACTTTTTACCGACAAATGATTGCCTGGGAATGAAGTCCTCCTGCTAACAAATGTTGGCAAAAAAGGGGAAGCTGCCCACAAAAAGGTGCTAATTGCAAACAGGGAATCCAGGTGGTTTTGCCACCAAAGGCGCGTGATAGACTGTCACATCCTGAAAAGAGTT
>JBGUOI010000186.1:0-2801 GCA_045118075.1 Porcincola sp.
GATAGAAGGTGCAAATGCAGAAGAAGAGGTTAATGCTCTTCTTGCAGCCCTTGCGGAAAAAGATGCCAAAGCGCGTTACAAAGCACCACTTTCCATGGGCTTTGACATTAAGAGCGTTAAGATTGAGGACGGATATGTAACCCTGGATATGAGCGTGGAATATAAGAAGCTTGTATTTACTACTGAGGTTCTGGTACGTGCTGCGATCGTAAAGACTTTGTGTGGCTCTGAGTATGTCAATGCGGTTTCTTTTACCGTTGAAGGGAAACCTCTTATGGATCACAGCGGATTCGAAGTCGGCTGGATGGATGCGGGCACCTTTATCAGTAATGACGGAAACGAGATCAACACTTACGAAGAAGCTGACATCATGCTTTATTTTGCGTCAGCTGACGGAAACAGTCTGATAAGCGTTTACAGAAATAAGTTCTACTCGACTTCAATGCCTCTTGAGAGATTCGTGGTTGATGAGCTGATTTCAGGTCCCAGTGCCGGAGTAGAGGGCCTCTACCCTTCCGTTAATCCATCGGTTTCTGTCCTTTCCATCAGCACCAAGGACGGCATATGCTATGTGAACTTAAGCAGCGACCTTTTGATACCTTACGGAAATGTTCCCACAAGCGTATCAGTCTATGCCATAACCGATTCACTTTGTAATCTTCCCAACGTTGATAAGGTCCAGATCCTTGTTGACGGTGTGGTTCCCGAAATCTTAGAATCATCATATGAAGCAAACACCGACATGGTGATCACCCTCGATGAAGCACTGCAGATTCAGGCAGATATGCTCGGAGAATAACGATGAAACCCAGAGAAGCTGCGGAAAGCCTCGAACAATTGAAGAAAGACCTGGCCTCCGGGAATATCCGAAAAGCTTATCTGCTCTTCGGAAGTGAAAGGTACCTTCGCAATTTCTACGAAAAAAAGCTCCTTGCGGCAATGGGCGGATCCAGGGATGACATGAATACCAACATCTACGACACATCGCCGGTTTCATCATCCGATATCATCGATCAGGCCCAGACCATGCCTTTCTTTGCGGAAAACAGAGTGATCGTCGTCAGGTATTCCGGCTTTTTCAAGAAGAACCCCGATGACCTTGCCTCGTTCCTTTCAAAGGCGCCCGATACCACGAAGTTTATTTTCGTCGAAGACGAGGCGGATGCAAGACTTAAGATTTATAAGCAGGTAGCGGACCTGGGACTTTGCGTTGAGTTTACCACTCAGCCCGACAGATACCTCCTTCAGAACATCGGAGCATATCTGAAAAAAGCGGATAAAAGAATGAGCCAGGACGATGCGGCATATATGCTGGACGTCATCGGAACGGACATGGGAAAGCTCATGAGCGAACTGGAAAAGCTCATTTCTTATGCCTATGAAAGAGAAGTAATAACCCGCGAAGACATCGATGCCATCTGCTCGAAGAACGTGGAAGACCGCATCTTTGAGATGATCGATGCGATTATGAAAAAAGACATGCAGATTTGCATGGACAGATACGAAGACCTCCTGGCACTTAAGGTTCAGCCCGCAAGGATAATTGTAATGCTGGAAAAACAATTCCTTTGGATGCTGCAGCTTAAGAGCATGGCTGAAAACGGCTACCATCAGCAGGAGATTGTCGAAACAATAGCTTTCAAAAAAGAATCCGATCCGGAGACCGGTGCTGTGAAGAAGACCAGAGGTCCCATCGGTGAGTATCAGGTAAAGATTTACCTGCAGCAGGCGTCGCCTATATCACTTGCCGACCTGCAAAAAGCGGTATCCCTTTGCGAGACTGCGGACGAAGATTTTAAAACAGGCAGAATGAATGAACGCATGGCGGCGGAAGCCCTCATGGTTAAACTCTGCAAACTTGGTGGATGATGCTTAACATAGTTTTATACCAGCCCGAAATTCCATATAACACAGGAAACATCGGAAGAACCTGCGTTGCAACCAATTCGAAGTTACATCTTATAAAGCCTCTCGGCTTTAGCCTCGATCAAAAAGAAATCAAAAGGGCAGGCCTTGATTATTGGCCCAAGCTGAATCTTTCCGTATACGAAAGCTACGAAGAATTCCTGGAGCAAAATAATAATCCGAAAGTATGGCTTGCAACCACAAAAGCGCATAAGATATATACGGATGCTTCCTACGGAACTGATGACTATATCATGTTCGGACCTGAAAGCAGAGGAATCCCAGAAGAGATTCTGGTCGATCACGAACCGGAATGCATCAGAATCCCCATGTACGGCGAAGAACGAAGCATAAACCTGTGCAACTCAGTCTCCATCGTGCTTTTCGAAGCACTCAGACAGGGCGGCTTCACAGGACTCAATAAATACGGAGAACTCCACAATTTAAGCTGGAAATAACAGAACCATGACAGACAAAGAACTTGAAAAAACAACTTCCGTGACCGTTGACGTACAGGCCCTTCAGGCCCTCAGAGGACTTGCATTCGCGGGCATTTTCCTCGGTCACTTCTACTATTTCGGATGGACACCCATTTCGGTTTCCGTTTTCTTCGTGCTTTCCGGCTTTTTGCTTACGATCAAAGAAGACAGGCACTACGAAAACTACACTCTCAAAGAAGCATTCAATGAAGCCCTCAGACGTATCAGAAAGCTCTACCCGCTTCATCTTGTACTGACAGTTATCTGCATCCCTCTTGCAATCGTAAGAGAAGATGTCTTTTCCATATGGGATCTGATCTTTAAGTTTATCTGTAATATTTTCCTCGTACAGTCAATCGTTCCCAGCGCCAACGTAGCAGCGTCCCTTAACGGCGTTGCATGGTATCTGTCTACGAT
>JBGUOI010000187.1:0-6781 GCA_045118075.1 Porcincola sp.
ATCCCAGGTATTCATTGCTGCCGATCTCTCCCTCCAGCACCTGCGCATTGGTTCCGATCACGGCCAGAGGGGTTTTCAGCTCGTGGCTGGCGTCCCATATGAACTGTCTTTGCTTATCGAAGGCCTCCTGCACAGGCCGAAGCATCCTGCGGATAAGCAGATACGCCGCCAGACACAGCAGAAGGTAAGCCGCTGTCGCTGCCAGGACGGACAGCCGAAGGACGCTGCGCATGTTCAGGATCTCCAGCCTTAGATCGAGCACGATCAGCATGGTGTCAGCATCACCCGATCCGCTTACCCGGTCATCCCCGTCATAGCTGCAGACCCTGAAAAACTGTGTCCCGATGCGGCCGCTTTTTTTGCCTGATGATAGGGCTTCCGCGGCAAGTTCTTCGATCTGTTCATCCGTATAAAGATCCGCCCTGTCACTTTCCCAGCCTGTGACTTTTCCTTCGGAGTCAGCAGTAATAACATAATAATTGCCGAGACTCGCCTGTGTCATATCAGGCGGTTCTCCCCGATTTTCCTTTTTTATTCCGGGCTTCCTGTCCGGTTTCAGGTGCGGCGGATCAAGTTCGGGCCTCGCCCCGCTGTTCTGTTCCAGGATATCCAGTGTTTCCGACGCCTGTCCGGTAATGCTGCGCCAGTTCATGTAATTGATCGATGCGATGACCCCGATAAACACCAGCAGCAAAAAGCAGGCGACCAGGACGGTCATCTTCCGGCGCAGTTTTGCGATCATCCTTCATCCTCCAGAGAGTACCCAAGGCCGCGGGTGGTTTTGATCTTCACCCGGGATCCGACAAACAGAAGTTTTTTCCTCAGGAAAGAAACATATACTTCTATATTATTGTATTCCGCTTCACTGTCCAGTCCCCAGATGCGCTCCGTCAAAGTTTCCTTGGGCAGTATCTGGCCCGTGTTGCGCAGGAACATTTCCATGATCTGGTATTCCTTTGCACCGAGTTTAACGCTTTCTCCGGTAGCGGTGCATTCCAGCGAGCCGCTTTTCTCCGACAGCGCAATGTCCGCAAAAGCAAGCTGCTGCAGGACTGTTTCATCTTTTCTTCTGGTGATCGCCCGCAAAATGGCGATCAGTTCCTCTTTTTCGAACGGTTTGGCAAGATAATAGTCCGCGCCGGTCTCGAGTCCCTTTACGCGGTCCTCAAGATCCCCTCTCGCGGTAAGCATAAGGACCGGCGTGTTGACCTTCTCATTCCGAAGCTTTTTTAAAACCGAAAAGCCATCCATCCCGGGCAGCATAACGTCCAGGATGATGGCATCATAAAGTTCAGTCATTGCGTAATCGAGACCGTCCGTGCCGGAATAGACCGCGTCCGTCTCGAAATGTTCCTGCCGAAGCAGCCTGCAGATCGCTGCAGACAGGCTCTTTTCATCTTCAACCAATAAAATTCTCACGCGCAGCCTCCCTCATAAATATATCTCTGCCATTTTCTCTGATCCTGCGTTCAGTATAGGAAGGAAACCTTTAACGAACATTGAAGAAAACAGCCGGGTCAAACTCCGGCTGTTTTTTATGATAAACAGAGCCTGCTTACACTCTGCTGTGCACCACTTTCATGATTCCGACCAGCACTCCGTACGCGACACCGGCGACCGGCCATATGATCCAGCTTACATCCCATCTTCTGGTGATAAAACTGTAGGCAAGATATATAGCGACCGCCAGGCACCAGTAGATCGAAGCGACCGGCGCCATCCTTTTGCTCTCTTCCTTGCCTGCCCGCGTATAGTCGCCTTCCTCGAGCAGCATGTTCATTCCCGCCCAGATAATGCTGCACCGGACGATCAGAAACACCCCGATTCCGATAATGAACAGCATCCCGGCGACGCCGGCTGTATAAAGCACGTTGGCGCTGGTAAAAGAGAGGATCATGGCAAGAAACAGCGGAATGACTCCGACCACGCACAGGACGATTCCGATCGTAAGCTGCCGTGTAAATGCCGGGCGGAACCTCTCTTTTTTCTCCCTGACCATTCCATCGACGCCGTATTCTGTTTCGATGGGTGAATCTTCAAGATACTCATAACGATTCCCCTGAAGCCCAGTCACGACAAAGAGCGCAACGGCGGCGGCGATCATCAGCATCAGTACACACAGCCCGATACCGGTCGCCTGATACTCGCTCAGGGCGATCCGGCCGCTGCCTGTAAGGCCTGAGAGAACGATGAGCAGGATCGGCGAAAAAATGCAGAGCATCACGCCGAAAGCGATGCGTGCGGAGGATGTATTCCGAAAAGCGATGAAAGAAGAAGCTTCTTCCATGGACACCCTGACGGCTCCGGTCTCGATCTCCGGGGTGACGGCATCCGCCGTTTCCGGCATCTCCATCTCATCTTTCAAAAGAAAATCCGTACTGACGCCGAATACCTCGGAGAGTCTCAGGATCTTATTCATGTCCGGCACGGAACCGGCGCTTTCCCATTTGGATATGGACTGACGGCTGACATCCAGCTTCTGGGCAAGTTCTTCCTGCGACCAGCCGTTTTTCTTTCTCAGTTCTATGATCTTATCTGCAAGTATCATTTTCATGGCTCCTTTCGCGTTTTGATGGGCAGAACATACCAGATTTGCCGGTTGCAAGCCATAAAGAAGCCTTGACAATTTGTCTACCGGCGGTTGCAGAAAGGCTTCAGTCACTGTATTTCTGCCTTAAAAACGCTCCCGGAACATTGTACCAGTTTATTTGGCCGCGCTCAACTTATTCGTGTCTGATCGAGCCGGAACCCATTCCCATCAAAACAGCTGCGATCGCAAAGCCGGACAGGATAAATACGTTCGACAGTCTCGAGCAGGAGATCACCTCATTATTGATGATCGCATATAACCCCACAGTTTTGATCGCTATGACAGAAGCCAGGCTGAGCATCGCGAGGCAGGCGCCTGCCTTGAACACCGCGTTGGCCGGAAGGTACCTGATGATCCAGAACAGGATCCATGCCAGCAGGACAAGCGGTACGGAAATGACAAAGGCCATCGGGAAATAACCCGGAGTTTTTACGTAAAAGCCGATGCAGACCATCATCACGAAAAATGCTGCCGTACAAACCTTCATCATGGTTATACCTTTTTGATCTCCCAGGTATTCACTCACCGGCCTGCGGCAGGCGATAAACGGACCAAAGCACACAGCCGCTCCAAACAGGAAAGCCGATGCGGCAACATAGAACCAGTTTCCTCCGGTGCGCCGGCTGCAGACTGCCAGAAGAATGAGAACACTCGCGATCAGAGATCCCATCGTCAGGATCATCTTGTTTTTTTGCGCCATCAGCGGGACGGCAACTAAAGATGCCGGAATGAGCATCGCAGCCAGTACGGTATAAAACCAGGTGAGGCTGCCGCTGACGGCCATGTTCACGACCAGGCAGATCAGAACCGGGACAGCAAATACAGCAGCGAGAATGTTTCCGACCTTAGCACTTTCGATTTTCATGATTTTCCATCCTTTCGATACAGAGTTTTTCTTTATTCCTTCATGTGATCTCATCGATTAGACGCACAGATCTGCATTTCGTTACAAGAAAAATAAAAAATTTTTACCCTTACTTCAGGTATAGAAAAAAATCTCCAAATGATATCAGCAGTGTCTTCACTTCTCCCTGATCATCCTGTAAAATGACGGCGTATACACAAAAAGGAGGTCCTCCAAATGAAACTGACACTCTCCGAAAACATACGTTTATTCCGCAGACAGCGGAAGATCACACAGGAAAAGCTCGCTGAAGTACTGGGTGTAACTGTCGGCGCGATCTATAAATGGGAATCAGGCCGATGCCTGCCGGAACTAGGCATGATCGTCGATATGGCAGATTTCTTCGACGTATCCGTCGATGTCCTGCTTGGGTATAAAGTAAAAGACAACCGTCTCGAAGCCACGGTTGAGCGGCTGACAAAGAACCTTTCGGCTCTGGATCCGGCCGCCCTGGCCGAGGCGGAAAGAGCTCTCGGAAAGTATCCTCACTCCTTTAAGATCGTCTATTCATGCGCGCAGGTCTATTTTGTATTCGGCTATTACCGCTGCGACCGGGATTTGATGCACAGGGCTCTTGACCTTATGGAACAGGCTGAGGTGCTGCTTCCGCAAAACGATGATCCCCGCATCAATGAAGCCACGATCAGCGGAAATATGTCGCTGATCCGGCTGCGTCTGGGCGAGTATGAAAAAAGTCTGGATCTTCTTAAGAAGAATAACGCAGGCGGCATTTTCGATGACCGGATCGGGGCGTGGCTTTCGATCTTCTTGGACCGCCCGGAAGAAGCCGTCCCGTATTTATCACAGGCGCTTTTATCAGGTCTGTCCATCCTGCTGACCACGATCGTCAGTTATGTATTTCTTTACCGTGCCCGCAAAGACTGGAACCAGGCGCTGGCCATCACAAACTGGGGGCTGGATATCCTGGGGGGACTCAAATCCAGGGCCGGTTCGGACGTACTGGACAAAGTTCACGCGGAGCTGCTGGCACTTCTGGCTTATATCCAGAAGAAGGCCGGCATGCCAAAAGAAGCAGCTGTATCCATGCAAAGCGCCGCCGATCTTTCATCGCGTTTTGATTCCAAACCGGATTACGGCCTGGATACCATGCGTTTTCTCGAGCAGGGCGAACCCTCAGCCGTCTTCGATGTTTTTGGTACGGCAGCGTCCGGCAGCGTCGAAAGTCTGCTTGAACTGCTGGGAGATGAGGGTCTTTCTAAGCAATGGAAGGAAATGAATGATGGATAATACTCTGAACAGAAATGACAATGTTTTCTTTAACCGGAATTTCCGGCTGGTTTTCTTTGGCGCGCTGGTCTCTGAACTAGGCGCGCTTCTGTTTAATTTCGCGGTGAGCTTTTATATCCTGGAGATCACCGGCAGCAATGCATTTGAGCAGGGCCTGTATCTGGCAGTGTGCGGCGCGTCCATGCTTCTTTTTACGCCGCTCGGCGGTGTGCTGGGCGATCGTTTCAACAAAGCGGTGATCATGTATATCTGCGACTTCATAAAGGGCGGCATGATCATTCTGGCTGCTGTATTCATGCTTCTTTTTAATGATCCGGGGTTGCATATCGCCATCCTGTTTGTCCTGGGTATCCTGTCCAACGCGGCAGCCGGTATTTTCACCCCGGCATCCGGTGCACTTTTCCCGCATATCGTACAGGACCGGCAGCTGCAGCAGGCAAATGCGTATATCACAATGAAAAACTCCCTGGAGGGGATCCTGGGAGTCATCCTGGCCGGTATTCTTTACTCCGCCCTGCCGATTTGTACGCTCTTTGTTCTGGTCGGTCTTTGCTATACTGCTTCCGGCATCTCGGAACTGTTCATCCGCTATGATCATCATCCCTCCCCGGAAAAACTGACGCTGAAAGCAGCTTTGCGGGATATGCACAGCGGACTTGCTTATCTGAAAAGCCAAAAAGCTATCATGGTAATGATCGGCGCCATCCTTTTCATCAACTTCTTCTCAGCTCCGCTGATGAATAATTTCATTCCGTATTTCATAAAGACGGATCTTGCACACGCACCGTCCTATCTGCTGGATGGAGCACTCACACCCGAATTATGGTCTTCCGTTTTCAGTGTCTGTTTCGGAATCAGCTCGCTGATCGGTGCATTGCTGATGAGCGCGCGTCCTCAGGAGCAGAAATGCGGATATAGAACAGCCCTGCGCCTTTGTCTGTACGCAGGAGTGATGATCATGGCAACTCTAAGTTTCTGGCAGCTCGTGGACCGGGGCATTTCCCTGAATGCCTTCCTGGTCGTATTCAGTATCGGATGCCTCCTGCTCGGATGCCTGGTCTCCTGCATCAACATTCCTATCCTGACCGCTATGATGCGTATCGTAGACAAGGACATGCTCAGCAAAGTCACCAGTATCGGCGCTGTCGGCAGTCAGGGAATGATTCCTTTAGCATCACTGCTGGCCGGAGTGGTTTTAGGCTCTTTGGGATCCACTCCGCTTCTGGCTTTCTGTTCACTCGGTTTTACGGCAACGGCATTGTTTCTGCTCGGAAACAGGAGCATCAGAGAATTTTGACTGGCTATAGAAATGATTTTCAGGCAATAAAAAAATGCCCAGGACCGGAGTCGAACCAGTGACACGCGGATTTTCAGTCCGCTGCTCTACCAGCTGAGCTACCTGGGCATTTAAGTTGCGGGAGTAGGATTTGAACCTACGACCTTCGGGTTATGAGCCCGACGAGCTACCGAACTGCTCCACCCCGCGCCAGTCACAACCACAACCGCTTATGCGGAAGATGATTGCTATATAATTGAAAACCACAAGGCTCCTTCTATCGGAATTCCTTATGGTTTGAATGGATGGGGGTGGATTCGAACCACCGAAGCAACTTGCAACAGATTTACAGTCTGCCCCCTTTGGCCACTCGGGAACCCATCCAGATTTAATTACGCAAGCCGATGATCGGACTCGAACCGATAACCTGCTGATTACAAATCAGCTGCTCTGCCAATTGAGCCACATCGGCAACCATTGAATTCCGATAAACGATACCGGTTTGCAGTGCTTTCGCACTAACGACCCAGATCGGGTTCGAACCGACGACCTCCGCCGTGACAGGGCGGCGCTCTAACCGACTGAGCCACCGGGCCATATTACAAAGACAGAATCCATTCGAATTCTTTTGAACCGCTCAAAGCTTCACGGTTTTTTAACAAGGCTCAAATGCTTCATCGTGCCCTGAAAACAGCATACCACTTATCATAAACCATTCTCTGTAATCCATCTTTCCTCTAAACCTTTCCAGCCTTTTTGGACA
>JBGUOI010000188.1:0-30913 GCA_045118075.1 Porcincola sp.
CATCATCATGTTTGACGGCTTCCTCAACATTATCATGGAATCAGCCGATGGATCTGAGATCACACCGGCTGACTTTGATGGCTATGTGAGGCTGGAATATTAAACCGAACTCTCCAGAAGCTTCCTGATATTCTCGAGCTGCATCCGGATATGTTCTCTCATGAACGTCTGCGCTTTCTCTTCATCCCGCTCTTCCAGGGAAGTCAGGATCTGTTCATGCTGACGAACCAGCTCTTTGTGAGCGCTTTCCGCTTTCAGGCTCTCCAGCCTGTACCGGAAAACCTGCTCCCGGATCTGTGACAAAAGGGTCTGGAGCATTCGGTTCTGCGCCGCATCCGCAATAATACGGTGAAATTCTTCATCTGACCGGGCACTTCCTGCCCGGTCATTTAATTCCAGACTCTCTCTGAACCGGCTAAGCGCCGAACGCATCTGGTTAAGCTGCAAAAGAGTGATGCTCCGGCACGCTTTTCTCACGGCCAGCTGTTCCAGTGCAAGGCGCACTTCCATGACTTCCAGCAGGTCCCGGGGGGAGATTTTGGCAACGATCGCTCCCTTATTGGGAATCATCTTAACAAGTCCGTCCGTTTCAAGCAGGCGGAGCGCTTCTCTTACAGGGGTCCTGGAGACCCCCAGCTCATTTGCCAGATGCATCTCCATCAGCCGTTCATCCGGGCTGAGCTTTCCCAGAAGGATGCCCTCACGAATGGCATAATAGACCGCCTCTCTCAGGGGCTGATCCTCTCTCACCTGTAGCACCAATTGTCCTGTCATAGTTTTTTACTCCTCAGCATGCTTTTCCCGGTTGTCAGCACTACGGCCATCTGTCAGAAACATATCCGTCAGGTACACCTGCTGCAGGCCTTCCTGCATTTTCAATTCTTCCGCGGTTTTACGCGCCGCTTCACGGTCTTCAAACAAGCCGAACACCGTAGGACCGCTGCCGCTCATCATCGCGCCGATGGCGCCTCCCGAAAGCATTCTCTCCCTGATCCGGCCGATCTGCGGGCAGATGTCCAGGGTGACCGTCTCCAGAACATTCCCCATCGCCTGTGCAAGCGCACGCAGGTCGCCGTTTTCAATCGCCCTGATCTGGGAGTCAATATCCGGATGCTTTTTGAGCGCACCCACATCCAGATGAGTGTATACATACTTCGTGGATATATGGGCATCCGGCTTAGCCAGCAGTACATAACATCTGGGAGGCGAAGGAAGCCTTGTCAGTCGGTCGCCGATCCCCTCGGCAAGGGCCGTTCCCCGCATCAGGCAGAACGGAACATCCGCGCCGATGGCACTTGCCCGGCTCATCAGCTCAGGCAGTGACAGCCCCAGGCCGAACAGCCGGTTGACACCGATCATGGCCGCTGCGGCATCGGTACTTCCGCCCGCCAGCCCGGCTGCCACCGGTATGTGTTTTTCCAGGTCCACGAAGACGCCTTCCGTGACTTCGAATTCATCCATCAAAAGCTGGCAGGCACGGACAACCAGGTTATCGCGGTCCACCGGAAGAAACGGAAGATTCGTCTTCAGGCGGACCCCCTCTGCCCTCGTCCGGCGCATCGTGAGGCGGTCAAACAGCCGGACGCTCTGCATGATCATCCGGAGTTCATGATACCCGTCCTCGCGTCTGCGCAGCACGTCCAGGCCGAGATTGATCTTGGCACAGGCCTTCAGTGAAATCTCTTTCATGGGTTCCTCACATATTTTCCCGCAGCCACGGGACCTGACCCTCCGGCACGTTGGTAATGATCAGGTGCAGGGCATTCCGGTCATTGCGGCTGCGCACATTGTACAGATACCGGTTCTCAAAAGGAAGGATCCTGAATTTCCCCTCATACAGGCTCCGGATGAGCGGTGTATCCTTGATCACCAGGATAAATGATGCTTTCAGGTTTTCCAGGAGTTTCGCCAGCCGGGCCTGGTCCTCCGGTCCGAACTCATTCCCCTCATAGTCGGAGAATTCAGTGTCATAGGGCGGATCGAGGAAGACAAAGTCGCGTTCCGTCATATCCAGTGATGTCATCAGCTCCTCAAAATCCATGCAGTAGAGCTGCGTCCGGCCAAGCAAAGAGGCCACCGGCCTGGAGAACATGCGCTCCACCTTCGCCGTAAGATCCTTGTGATTATAGCTGATCCCACCGTAGGGAATGTTGAATTCTCCCTTCCGGTTATATCGGAACATGGATCCGTAGCAGTACTCGCGGATAAAATAGAAATTGGCGATCCTGTAAGCATCCGTCGTGATCATTCTGCCCGAGGCGATGTCATTGAAAACACCGCGCAGGTACAGGTAATATCCCGAGGTAAAGCCGGTGATCAGGTTCTCCTTAAGATCAGCGGCGCTGAGCGGTTTTTTCCGGTGGTTGTGCACGGTCCGGATCATTTTATCTTCCACCGAATCGCACATCACCCGGTAAAACTCATCCCTGTCGGGGATCAGATCGCTGACGACCGCTTCATCCGTCACGATCTCACGCACCAGTGCCCGATGGATCTCCAGCTTCCTGACATCGGCCGCATTCTCACCCGATAAGGCTTTCTCATAGAGTTCAAAAAGCAGGTGCAGGAGGTTGTAAGAACTGCTGCATCGTTCCTGGAGAGCACTGAATGTCCGGCACTGGAGGTTCAGTATCCGGTAAAATTCCTTGTCCTGATTTTTTACCATCTCATAAAAATCCATCAGGTACTTTGATGTATCGTTGAGGATGGCACTCGGGGGATTCAAATGGAAATACAGGGCTGCGCCGCCCGCAAACGGTTCGATGTACCGGTCATGATCCGGAATCAGGTGCAGGAACTGCCCGATCTCTGAGCCTTTCCCGCCCGGCCACTTGATCAGCGGCCTGGGAGTAATCTTTTTCATATCCCGTCCCCTGTCATTATAATTGTTCCGATTTTCTGTCGCAGGCGATCACAGCTTCTATGACAGCGCTGCGGAAGCCTTTCTCTTCGAGCACCCGGACCGCCTGAGCCGTTGTTCCGCCCGGTGAGCAGACCATATCCTTCAGCTCACCCGGATGCTTTCCGCTCTCGAGCACCATCTTTGCGCTTCCGAGCACTGCCTGCGCCGCGAAGCGGTAGGCCTGCGCTCTGGGCATTCCGTCAGCCACGGCTCCGTCCGCAAGCGCCTCGATCAGCATGAACACATAGGCCGGCGAGCTGCCTGAGACCCCGGTCACCACGTTCATCAGCTTTTCCGGAAGGACCTCCGTCCTCGCAAAGCTCTCGCAGATGCGGCGCACCACTTCCGTCTCCTCCGGCGTGACATTCTCATCGGGGCAGATACCCATCATGCCCTCGCCTACCAGCGCCGGCGTGTTGGGCATGGTACGGATAAGCTTGCACGGCCTGCCGATCCGCTCTTTGATCCACGCGATGGTCTTTCCGGGCGCGATCGAAACGATCAGCATATCCTCCGATACCGCCGGAGCGATATCCTCAAGCATCCCTTCAAAAAACTGCGGCTTGACCGCCAGGTACAGCACATCGGCAAACGCCGTCGTCTCCTTGTTTGTTCCGGTCAGGATCCCCGTCTCCTTCGAGATCGCTTCCAGCGTTTTAGGGTTGATATCGCTGACCATCATCTCATCGGGCTTCGCAAGCCCTCCCTTCAGGATGCCCCTGATCATCGCACCGGCCATGTTGCCGCCGCCGATAAAACCTATCTTCATATCACTGCCTTCTTTCTGAAAAAACAAATAATGCGCTGCTGTTATTTTATCACACACACCGGCAAAAATCACTTTGAAAGATGACAGGGAATGGTGTGCCGCGAAATATAAAAGTGCTGCGCAGAAAGCCGCGTTTTTTGCTTCTGCACAGCACTTGTAATTATTTGAGGCATCCCCTCTTATCCGGCCAGTGAAAGGTCTTTTCTGGCCCTGGCCAGCCGCTGTTCAAACTGCTCGTAAAAGCCGGGCTCTTCTTCCCAGTCCCGGCGGTAGAAAAGCTGGACCAGGTACAGGCATACCTGCTTTTGAAGTTTCTCGCTTTCGCCGTCGATCAGATGCTGTACCTGCTTTATGAAAGCGTGCCATTGACGCACATACTCCTCATAGCGGGGCAGGTCATCTATCCCGAGCCACTTTGATACGCGGGTCTTTACCCTGGGCTTCGGGCACTCCTTTGCCTGAAGGAAGTAGCGAAAATCCCCGCCATCGTCGTAGTAACGCCCAAGCGGGAAGAGCCGGCAGAAACCGGGCCGGCTTGTGTGGATCGTACAGCGCCCGTTCCCGTCAAGGAACGTGCATGCGCCATCCTCAGCCATCGCCATCACCGGTGTGATCAGCCCGTCCGCCACCGTGAGAGTGATATGTTTCTCAAGCAGCCGGTCAAAATCCAGGCCGGTCACCTGCTTCATCTGCCGGATGTCCCACGGATCAAGCAGGATGGTATCGGTCATGGTCCTGCAGCAGTCGCTGCAGCCTCTGCAGTCCATGGTATCGGCCTTTACCAGGTCAGAGGCGGTATAGAACCTGCCATCCCAGATCTCGCTGATATCTACGTCCCTGATCAAAGCTCGATCTCCACTCGGCGGCCGGTACGGGCATACCGGCGCACTTTGACGCCCGCTGCCTGCAGCATCCGGACGCTGGCCAGTACGGGTACTGTCTCCGCGTATTTATTTTCATCATAGATAAGTTCGCGGATCCCGGACTGGATGATCGCCTTGGCGCACTCGTTGCAGGGGAAGAGAGTCACATAGATCTTTGCCCCCTCCAGGCTGCCGCCGCGGTAATTGAGGATGGCATTGAGTTCGCTGTGCACCGTATAGACGTACTTCCGGTCCAGCTCCTCGCCTTCTCTCGCCCAGGGGAATTCATCGTCGGAGCATCCGAGCGGAAACCCGTTGTAGCCCATGGATAAAATCTTGTTTGCCTGACTTACGATGCAGGCACCGACCTGGGTGTTGGGATCCTTCGACCTCATGGCTGCCAGTTTGGCAACACCCATGAAGTACTCGTCCCAGGAGATATAATCCTGTCTCTTATCGCTCATTTTTACCTCTGTTTTACTTCAAAGATTATTTCGTTCCGAAGATACGGTCGCCCGCATCGCCCAGGCCCGGCACGATGTAACCGTGATCATTGAGATGATCATCAAGGGCGGCGATGTAGATATCCACATCCGGATGGTCTTTCTGCATCCTTGCAACACCTTCCGGAGCCGCGATGATGCACATGAAGCGGATGTTCTTGCAGCCGTGCTCCTTGAGCATGCGGATGGCGGCCGAGGAGGATCCGCCGGTCGCGAGCATGGGATCTACCACGAAGATCTCTCTCTCGTCGGTGTCGGTGGGCAGCTTGCAGAAATACTCCACGGGCTCAAGCGTCTCGGGATCACGGTACAGGCCGATATGGCCAACCTTGGCGGTCGGAATGATATCGAGCATACCGTCCACCATGCCCAGGCCGGCGCGGAGGATCGGCACCACTGCCAGTTTCTTTCCTTCCAGTTCCTTGACGGTCGTTTTGCAGATGGGTGTTTCGATCTCAACATCCATCAGTTTCAGGTCGCGGGTCGCCTCAAAACACATCAGTTTTGCGATCTCGCTGATCAGTGTCCTGAAATCCTTCGTGCCCGTCTCAATACGGCGGATCACACCAACTTTGTGCTGAATCAGCGGATGATCAAGTACGATTACTTTAGACATAGGTTTTCTCCTCCTGTAGCAGCAGTTCCGATAATCTGTCCAACATCGTGTTCAATTGCTCATAACATTTCTGATAATCCTCCAGCGTACCGCCGTATGGATCGAAGACTTCGTCATCGGCGCCTATATAAGCGCGCAGCGCAAAAACATTGACGGGGTTTTCATATTCGCTGTAGATCTTATCCTGCTGTTCCATCGACATGGTCAGGATAAGCGTACGCTCATCGAAGTCCTCCTGCCCGAGCGGTTTGCTCATATGGTCCCCGCTTGTAAGCCCCGCCAGGGAAAGGACCTCTTCCGTCTTCGGATTGACCGGCTCCGGAAACAGGACTACCAGTCCCCTGGATTCGATCAGAATATCCTCCAGCTTAAAGCGGTCCTGCATGATCGCTTCAGCGATCGGACTGACGCACGTATTCTGAGTATCTACGAACAGCAGCTTGTCGTACCTCTTCAAAATATAACTCCCTTCACACTTTTTCTGCCCTGATCACATGGTGACCGGCGGCTTTGAGAAGTCTGTTCATGATCGCATCTCCAAGCTGTCCTTCCTCAAATGCCTCTGAATAGATTCTGTCTGTCTCCAGTTCATCAAATTCGCGCAGCAGGGCGTACAGGTGCATGGCGATGGTTCTCTCATCATTTCTGGTCCCGGCTGCCCTGACCGTTCCTTCGCCGTAACGGCCGGCGCTCTCGATGGCAGCGATAATCCCCACCTTCAGGCCGGCAGCGGTATCCTTCCGGACCAGTTCTTGGATCGTTCTGACCACATCGTTCTCTTCTCCTTCAACGATGGTCAGCTGCGCCTTCGGGGCATAGTGGCGGTACTTCATTCCCGGGGCTCTGGGACGCACCTTCTCATCTTCCGATGTCAGGCCCTTGTCAACCGTCACTTTCCCGAGAACTTCCTCAAGCATCGCCCGGCTGATATAACCCGGACGAAGAATTTCGGGCGTTTCACCGGTCAGGTCCACGATCGTAGACTCAAGGCCGATGCCTACGCTGCCGCCATCTATAATGCAGTCGATCCGTCCGTCCAGGTCTTCGATCACATGCGCCGCACTCGTGGGACTTGGCCTTCCGGAAGTGTTGGCACTCGGGGCCGCCACAAACCCTCCGGCTGCCCGGATCAGTTCAAGCGCTGCCGGATGGTTCGGCATCCTCACCGCTACCGTCTTCAGTCCGCCCGTCGTCGTATCGGGCACGATAGGACTCTTTGGCAGAATCATGGTAAGCGGTCCGGGCCAGAAAGCCTGTGCCAGGATGAGTGCGCTCTGAGGGATTTCCGTTACGAGCAGCTCCAGGTCCTCGAGCCTTTCGATGTGCACGATCAGCGGATTGTCACTCGGCCGCCCCTTCGCCGCATAGATCTTAGCGGAAGAAGCCTCATCAAGCGCGTTCCCGCCCAGTCCGTACACGGTCTCCGTGGGGAATGCCACGAGTCCTCCGCTCCTCAGGATCTCCCCTGCCCGGCGGATCATCTCCGGGTCGGTCTTCTCCCTCATATCCATTATGATCGTCTGCATGCGCTCACTGCCCCAGTCCTTTTAATTTGATGAAACGGACGGGCGGAATATTTCTCCCGCCCGGACACCGCTAGTATTATACCACCATGCACATGGGATTAAAAACGATTCTTCTTTACATAAGTATTACAGGAGCCGCATTATCATCCCAGATGCTCACCGTAATTCCGGAAATATCCATTGCCCTGCGAATGGATATAAAAAAGGTGACTGCCATACGGCAGTCACCTGACATGATTCATTAGGTCAGAATTTCAAATTCAGCTTTGAAAGCAGGTCCCCGAGAGAGGTGGAGATATTCTCGGACTTCGGAATGACCACCGGCTCTTCATCGATTGCTTCTGCAGGAGCATTCTCTTCAAGCACTTTCATGCTCAGGCTCAGCTTGCCATCCTTATTGGCAATGACTTTAACCTTAACCGTCTGGCCTTCTTTGAGCACTGCATCCGGCGTTTTGATCCTGGTATGAGAGATCTGGGAAACATGAAGCAGTCCGGAAAGTCCCTTGCCGAGGTTGATGAAAGCACCGTACGGCTTAATGGTCTCAACCTTTCCTTCCGTTACCATACCGACCTCAACACTGTTGATCCGGTTGGAACGCTCCTCGGCTTCTTTTTCACGAAGGATCTCTTTCGCGGAAAGAACAAGTTTCTTGCCTTCCTGTTCAGCCGTGATCACGCGGACATCGATGGTCTTGCCAACATAAGATTCGAGATCGGCTTCTTCAACATATCCCAGCGCCAGCTTGGATGCGGGAATGAAGCCCCGGATGCCTTCAAGGTAAGCAATCACGCCGGATTTTGTGACTGCAGAAACCTTCACCGAAACATCGCCCTGAGTCTCTTTGAGCTCACGCAGGCGGTCCCATGCCATCTTGTCGGCAGCTTCCTTCATGGAAAGAAGCATGTGTCCGGAGCCGTCGTCCGTGCGGATCACGGTTGCGGAGATGGTCTGGCCGACCTGTACATTGTTCTTCAGAGAGAAGGAAGGATCATCGCTGGCGTCCTCAAGGCGGATGATGCCGTCTGTGTAATAGCCGAAGTCCATGGTGATCTCTGTCTCAGACACTCCGATGACCGTGCCGGTGATAACATCGCCCGGATAATAGCGGCGGTAAGTCGCTTCCAGCTCCTGAGCGTAATCATCCATCGACTCAGCGGGAGCCTGGGCAGCTTCCTGTGCGGTCCCGGCAGCTTCTTCTGCAGCCTCGGCGACAGGTTCAGCCGCTTCTTCCACAGTCTCAGCGGCAGCTTCCGCAGCTTCTGCAACTTCTTCCACGGTTTCAGCAACAGCTTCTTCCACGGTCTGCGCGGCATCTTCAACAGCTTCGGCAGCTGTTTCTACAGCAGTTTCAACAGTTTCGGCAACAGCTTCCTCAGCCGTTGTCACATTGATCTCGTCAGACATCCTTGTTCTTCCTCCTCCTGAACTTGCCGGGATTACTCGCCGGTTTAAATTACATGCAGACAGTATATCATAAAGACGCTAAAAGCGACAAGTTTATTACATATTTTTGCAGCTGGTAAAGCAGGTGAAAGCCGGGACCGCAAGCCCGCGAAAGTGGACCGCAGGCCCCAAAATGAAGGCAGGTTGGCCCCAACGGCTCCAGCTCAAACTCGCCCTGGGGCCAAACGCCCGCGAAATGGGACCGCAGGCCCCAAAATGAAGGCTTGTTGGCCCCAACGGCTCCAGCTCAAACTCGCCTTGGGGCCTAAGGCCCGCGAAAGTGGACCGCAAGCCCCAATTTTGAGGCTTGTTGGGCCCAACGGCTCCAGCTCCAACTCGCCCTGGGGCCTAAAGCCCGCGAAAGTGGACCGCAGGCCCCAATTTTGAGGCTTGTTGGCCCCAACGGCTCACGCTCCAACTCGCCCTGGGGCCTAAGGCCCGCGAAATGGGACCGCAGGCCCCAAAATTAAGGCAAGTTGGCCCCAACGGCTCACGCTCAAACTCGCCCTGGGGACAAACGCCCGCGAAATGGGACCGCAGGCCCCAAAATGAAGACTTGTTGGCCCCAACAGCTCACGCTCAAACTCGCCCTGGGGCCTGAGGCCCGCGAAAGTGGACCGCAGGCCCCAAAATTAAGGCAAGTTGGTCCCAACAGCTCCAGCTCCAACTCGCCCTAATAATAAGGCAGGTCTCCAAGAGACCTGCCCGTATTTTCATTTCTTCAGATTGGCAAACTTGGTGTACCTGGGCAGCCAAGCCAGTTCGACTGTTCCGATGGGGCCGTTTCGCTGTTTGGCTATGATCACTTCCGCAATGTCCCTGCGCTCGCTGTCTTTGTTGTAGTAGTCCTCGCGGTAGAGGAACATGACGACGTCGGCGTCCTGCTCGATCGCTCCCGATTCACGAAGATCCGAGAGCATCGGCCTGTGGTCCGGCCGCTGTTCTACTGCGCGTGAGAGCTGGGAAAGGGCTACCACCGGCACCTGCAGTTCCCTGGCGATCTCCTTGAGAGCGCGGGAGATGTCGGAGATCTCCTGCTGCCGGGACTCTGTATGCCGGCTACCCTGCATCAGCTGCAGGTAGTCGACCATTACAATGTCCAGGCCGTGCTCAAGTTTATATTTGCGGCATTTGCTGCGAAGTTCCGTAACAGAGATACCAGGCGTATCGTCGATGATCAGTTTTGATCGGCCGATCACGCCGGCGCTCTCGATCAGGCTGGCCCAGTCGTTGTCCGAGAGAGCACCTGTACGGAGTGCCTGGGCATCCACTCTCGATTCGAGCGAGAAGAGGCGATTCATCAGCTGCTCTTTGGACATTTCCAGGCTGAACAGGCCTACCGTCAGGTTATTCCTGAAAGCCATGTACTCGGCGATGTTCAGCATGAAAGCCGTCTTGCCCATGGAGGGGCGGGCAGCGATCAGAATCAGGTCTGAATTCTGGAAACCGGAGGTCTTGAAATCAAGATCCGTAAAGCCCGTTGCCAGGCCGGTTACCGGGCCTTTGGCCCTGCTGGCCTTCTCGATGGTGTCGAGGGCATTCATCACTACGGTACTGATCGGAACAAAATCACTGCTTCCCCGCTGGCGGAGCACCTGGAACAGCTTGCGTTCGGATTCTTCGAGGATCTCCGGTACGGGCTTTGTCCCGGCGTAACAGGTGTTCACCACTTCTTCGCTTGCCCTGATCAGGCTGCGCAGCGAAGCTTTATCCCGGACGATCCGGGCATACTGGCGCACATTGGCTGAAGTGGGCACGGTAGTGAGCATCTCACCAATATATTCCAGCGAGGAGACCTCCTCCGGAACATCCATCTCTCTTAAGCGGTCCTGCAGGGTGATCAGGTCGATCGGCTTTCCCTCCGCGTAAAGGGCGGTCATCGCCTGAAACACGACACCGTACTGCTTCTGGTAAAAATCTTCACTTGTCAGCAGCTCCATGGCTGCCGCCACAGCCTCCTGGTCGATCAGCATCGCACCGAGCACGGATCGCTCCGCATCCGAGGACTGGGGCATGATGCGTCTGGTTACATTCTCTTCCATAGGTCCAAATATCCTTACGACTTACAGACTCTCCACAAGCACCCTGATATTGGCGGTCACTTTTGTGTGAAGCTTCACGGGAACGGTCGTCTCTCCGATTGCTTTGATCGGGCCGGAAAGTATTACCTTTTTCTTATCCACGTCATAGCCGAGCTGATCCTTGATCGCATCCGCAACTTCCTTTGAGGAGACGGAACCGAACAGCCGGCCGGCTTCGCCGGTCTTCACCTTGAGCACCACCTGTGCCCCGTCGATCTTCCCGGCCAGTTCCTGCGCTGCTGCCAGGTTCTCGGCCGCCACTTTCTCCTCGTTTGCTTTCTGCAGCTTCAGGTCATTCATGGACCGGTTGTTGGCCTCGACTCCCAGGCCTTTGCGCAACAGGACATTCCTTGCATACGCGTCGCTGACCTCAACGATCTGGCCTTTTTTGCCGACACCCTTCACATCTGCCTGTAAGATCACTTTCATCTTCAGATCGCTCCTTCCTGCGTCATTGCAGTCAATACTTCCTTCAGTTTCTCCACTGCTTCCTCGGGCGTCACCCCGCTCAGCTGGGCTCCGGCCATATTCAGGTGGCCGCCGCCGCCGAGGCGTTCCATGATCAGCTGCACGTTGGCTTCGTCAATGGACCTGGCGCTGATAAATACCTTGCCTTCATAAGGCGTGACCACAAAGGAAGCTTTGACACCCACGATTCCCAGCAGCTCGTTCGCCGCCCTGGCCCCGATCACGTTGGGGCTCTCCAGGCCTTCACTGTGACAAATGGAGATCGCATAGGAATCCATGAAGGTCTCCGCACTGCTGACGGCATCCGCCTTTGCGCGGTAACTGTCGATATTGTCGCGCAGAGCCTTGCGCACCCGCGTCACATCCGCGCCGCAGCGGCGCAGATAACCGGCGGCCTCAAAGGTCCTTACGCCTGTTTTTGCGTTAAAGTTGTCCGTGTCGATAATGATGCCCGCATACAGGCAGTCCGCCTCCAGGGTGGACAGTTTTACGGGTTCATCAAAGTACTGCAGGATCTCGCTGATCATCTCGCACGAAGAGGATGCGGACGTTTCGATGTATGACAAGGACGCACCCTCGATGACATCCGCCGTCGTCCTGTGATGATCAAGCACCGCCACGGTCTTTGTCATTCCCAGCAGCTGTGGACATTCCACACGGCTTGGCCGGCTGGTATCCACCACGATCACGGCCGTGCCGTCATTTGTCATCTCCATTGCCTGCTCGTGAGTGATGAACATTTTCGGGTCATAATCTTTGCTCTCCCGGAACATATTCACCCAGGCTCGGATATTGGTATTGAGCTCACCGAGCACGATATGCGCCGGTTTGCCGACCGAACGCGCCGCCCGGCAGACACCGACCGCCGCGCCGAACGAATCCATATCCGTAAAGGAGTGGCCCATGGCGATCACGTTGTCCATCGACAGCATCAGTTCACGCATGGCCTGTGCCTTGACCCTGGACCGCACACGCTTGTTGCTCTCGCTTCGCTGGGTCATGCCTCCGTAGAAGGCCATCTCATCGCCGTTCTTGACCACGGCCTGGTCGCCGCCGCGTCCGAGCGCCATCTCCATGGCACCCCTGGCCGCTTCATAATTCTCCTGATAATTGAAGCCTCCTCCGCCCACGCCGATGCTGATGGTAACGCTGACATCCGCTCCGATGCTGATGGATTTCACATTCCCGAGTATTGAAAAATGATCTGCCGTCAGATCGTCGAGTTCTTTCTGGTCGAGGAGGACCAGGTATTTATCCTTCTCCAGCTTTTTGACCAGTCCGCCGGGAGATGTGAAATACTTGTTGATGCGCCGTTCCACCAGTACATTGAGCAGCGACTGGTGCACCTCGTCGGTACGGTCTATCACCTCGTCATAGTTGTCGATGTAGCAGAGTGCGACCACCGGCCTGCGGTCCCGGTTCTCACGGATGACCTTGTTCAGCTGGGTCTCATCGAAAAAGCAGATCATGTACAGATAAGCAGCTTCCTCACCGACACGCTCGATGAAAGAGGTGTCGTCGATCACTTCATCCATGGGGATCCGCTGGATATGAGCCCTGAAATCCCTGTCGCCGTAAGCCACTTTCACATCCCGCTCCCAGCCGGCCACGGGCATGGTCCCGCGGTTCAGTTCCGGGAAGATCACGGAAATATTCTTCCGGTAGGTCCGGCGCCGTTCTGTCAGGGCGCACAGGCTGTCATTGAGCCACAGCACCCTGCCGTCAGGTTCGATCAGCGCGGCGGGCATCTCCATCTCTTCAAGCACTCTGCTCTGTACAAGTCCGAAACGCAGGGCGAAATCCATCGCCTCCTGCAGTATTTTGGGCCTGAAGTACAGATAGAACATGAAGATCACAAGGAAATAGATCCCGCTGAAGATCAGCGCGATATATCCCGCCTTCGGTTCCCTGACCAGCAGTACGATATCCAGTATCAGCAAAGACAGTGCCAGGATCACGCTCCAGCGCCAGTGCATGCGCAGCGAGCCTTTATACCTGGCCTGCGGTTTTCTTTTTTGATTCATAACTCCTCCTCCATGTCCCGCCCCGCCTTTTCAAGGGTTTTCCCCGGCCGGGCCGATTCACAGGCACGGAAAAGTGACAGATGCCTGCACCCGGACGCGTCTTGCTTAGTCCGGATACAGGCACGGTCGTCAGAACTTAAAGACCGCTACCCCGTAGGGTGAGAGCGGATAGGAGATCGAGCAGGGCTTGCCGTCGCACTCTCCTTCCTCAGCCTCGTAGACAGCTTTTTTCTCGCGTCCGTTTCCGCCGAAACGCGGATCATCGCTGTCCAGTACCAGTTTGTATTTCTTCTTCTCGATGACGCCTACCCGGTAGTCGGGCCTGTCCATCGGAGTAAAGTTGATCACGAAAAGCAGGTTGTTCTTTTTATCCTCGCTGTGGCGCATAAAGCTGAAGATGCTGCGGTCACAGTCATCGGCGTTGATCCACTCAAATCCCGCCGGGTCATTATCCAGCTCGTAAAGAGCTTTGTTGCTGCGGTAGAGGTGAAGCAGCTCCGAGACAAAGTCTTTCATCTGGCGGTGCTTATCCTCCTGCAGCAGGTACCAGTCAAGTTCTCTCTCCTCGCTCCATTCCTGGAACTGGGCGAAATCCTGGCCCATAAACAGAAGCTTCTTGCCCGGGTGGCCCATCATGAAGGTGTAGCCCGCTTTCAGGTTGGCGAACTTGTCGTCGTAAAGACCGGGCATCTTGTTGATCATGGAGCACTTCAGGTGCACGACCTCGTCATGGGAGAGAACCAGGATGTATTTCTCCGAATAGGCATAGGTCATGGCGAAAGTCATCCGGTTATGGTTGAACTTCCTGAAGTAGGGATCGAGCTTCATGTAATCGAGGAAGTCGTGCATCCATCCCATGTTCCACTTCTGGGAGAAGCCAAGGCCGTCGTCCTCGGGCGCCGCCGTTACTTTCGGCCATGCGGTGGATTCCTCGGCGATCATCATGACGCCGGGATGTCTTCCGCGGATGACGCTGTTGAGGTGTTTGAAGAACTCGATCGCTTCCAGGTTCTTGTTGCCGCCGTAGATGTTGGGTACCCACTGGCCGTCCCTGCGGCCGTAGTCCAGATACAGGATAGATGCCACGGCATCAACTCTTAACCCGTCCACATGGAAATGTTCGATCCAGTACAGTGCGTTGCCGATCAGGAAATTCTTGACTTCACTCTTGGAGAAATCAAAGACCTTGGTGCCCCAGTCCGGATGCTCTCCCTTTCGGGAATCCGCATACTCAAACTCCGGCGCTCCGTCGAAATCGGCCAGTCCGTGGGCATCCTTCGGGAAATGTGCCGGTACCCAGTCGAGAATGACGCCGATCCCGTTCCGGTGGAAATGGTTCACCATCCAGGCAAAATCCTGAGGTGTCCCGTACCGGGAAGTGGGCGCATAGTATCCGGTCACCTGGTAGCCCCAGGATCCGTCAAAGGGATGCTCGGCGATGCCCATCAGTTCCACATGGGTATAGCCCATCTCTTTCACATATTCCGTCACTCTCTCACCGAACTCACGGTAATTGTAGTAGCCGGGTTCATCCGGTGTGTGGGGATGCTTCATCCAGCTGCCCGGATGGACCTCATAGATAGCGATGGGGCTCTTGTCCTGGACAAAGCTCTCCTGCTTGTTCATCCAGGCTTTATCCGACCATTTCAGGTTCTCGATGTTGGTGATCACCGAAGCGGTGCCGGGCCTGAATTCCGATTCGTTGGCAAATGGATCTGCCTTGTAGAGCTTACGGCCGTCCTCCGTCAGGATCATGTACTTGTAAAGGTCACCGCACTTCGCTTCAGGCACGAACAGTTCCCAGATTCCCAACGGTTCCAGCCGCTTCATCGGATGGCTCTGTTCATTCCACTCATTAAAACTGCCGATCACCATAACAGCGCTGGCTTTCGGCGCCCACACCGCAAAATAGATTCCGTCCGTTCCGTCCTTTACGGTCTCATGAGATCCCAGCTTTTTGTAGATATCATAATGAACACCGTTGCCGAACAGATACTGATCCAGTTCTGTCACAAACACACTGAAGGGCTCTTCCTTAACAGCCGCTTTCTTCACGGCACTCTTTGGAGTCGTCTTTTTAACCGCACTCTTTACCGCTGTTTTCTTTTCGGTCTGTGTTTTCTTCATCGCTCTCTTCTCCTCAGAAATTGTCGGAAATCTGTATCCTTTTAAGTATACCACATTCGGGACAGATATAACAGCAAATCCCTTACCAGCGAACCAGGGTCAGCAAACATCCGCCCGCGGGAAGCGTCACCGAAAGATTCCCCTCCGGAACGGGGATCTCTTCGCCGGTCACCAGGTTCGTCATGGTCATGGGCCGCTCCGGCATCGGGATCGAAAGGACTGCCTCGTTCCCGTCATTGTTGAGCGCCGTGATCACAGCCTCATTACCGAGTATCCTGGCAAAGGCATACTGGCGGTTCGTCAGCAGCAGCTCACGGTATCGCCCCGTGCGAAGTGCTTCATGCTCGCGGCGGCACTTGCCCAGGAAGGTGATGTACTCGACCAGGCCGGGTATCGGAGGATCCTGGCTGATCTGATCAAGATCAATGGCGGGGCGGAGCGCCTGATCGCCATCCTCTTTCCTTCCGCGGATTCCCCATTCCGATCCGTAGTAGATCGATGGCATGCCGGGCAGGGTGTAGAGCAGCGTATAGACACAGCGCACATGAGCCTGGTCGTTAAGCTTGTCAGGAAGGCGCGACACATCATGGTTGTCTGCGAAGCTGTAAAGGACACGGCCGTTGTAGATTCCCGCGTTCTCACCGAACTGCCGGCGAATGGTATGGGCGATCTCAAAGTAATTATGGTCATTGTGGCCGGAGTAGAGCCCTTTGTGCAGCTCATAGTTGGTCACGGAATGAAGCATCTCATTGTTGGCCCAGCGGGCGTAATCCCCGTGGATCACCTCACCCAGAAGGAAGAAATCCTCTTTCAGGCTTCCCGTCATCCACCGCATCTCACGCATGAAATCAAAGTCGAGCACGTCAGCGCAGTCTAGCCTGATGCCGTCGATGTCAAAGGCTTCCACCCAGAAACGAATCACGTCAAAAAGGTAATCCTTTACCTCGCGGTGCTGGAAATTGAGATTGACCAGGTCGTTGCAGCCGCGCCATGATTCGTAGGAAAAACCGTCATTCCAGGCGCTGTTCCAATCAAAGTTGATGCCTTTATACCACCAGCGGTACGGAGAATTCTCCCGGTTCTTTTTTATATCCTCGAATGCAAAGAACTCCCTACCCGTATGATTGAAGACTCCATCCACGATGACCCGGATGCCGAGGGCATGGGCTCTATCCACGAACGCCCTGAAATCATCATTGTCACCCAGCCGGCGGTCCACATTCCGGTAATCGATCGTGTCATAGCCGTGCGTGGACGATTCAAAAAGCGGCCCGATATAGAGGGCGTCGCAGCCGATGGATGCAATGTGGTCCAGCCAGGGCATCATATCCCGAAGGCGATGTTCCACCCCTGTGCGGGGATTGACAAACGGTGCCCCTGAAAGGCCCAGCGGATAGATATGGTAAAATGAAGCAGTCTCATACCACTTGCTCATAGGCAGTTTCCTCCGATTTCATTTTTTGAAAAAACAGGCTCCGGTTCAGCCAAATGCCTGGCGGCATCCGGCTTTGCCGGAGTCTTCCGGGACAGTTTTTTCTGCCCTTATCTGAAGATCCCTCAGTCGAGATCTCTTTCTTTCACAATGATCCGGCCTTCCGGGTCGAAGCGCTTTTTGCCGCCGAAGATCCTGTGGGAAGCCTTGTTTGCTTTTGCGAGTGCTTTGTCCACCATCTCAAGCGCATTGCTGACCGACACTTCCTCGCCCTGGTCCTTCCGGCTGTCGATCCTGGCTGCAAGCACGATCTCCGCCTCCTCGGAAAGGACATAGTCCTGATCATCCGCATAGACCTTGACGAAGTTGACCATCTCCTGCGTCGTGAACATCGGGATATGGATCTCGGAAGTAAACTTCATTGTCAGACGCGGATGTCGAAGCAGCAGGTCATGCAGATACTTCTGCTCATCCTCGAGGATGACGATCAGTCCGTCTGTCCGAAATTCCATGGCAGTCGTCAGCTGATCGGCCACGGAATCGTCCAGGTCGCCGGCTTCCTCCACCAGGAGAATGCCTCCCGCGATCTTCGCCACGGTCGCCGCGATATCCTTGCGGTTCAGGTCGGTGGCGTAGATCCTGGCCATCTTCACATACTGTTTTCCCTTCTCCTTGGCGATCGCCTTGGCAAGGTTCGTGCCGATGGTCGTCTTGCCGCTTCCATGGCCGCCGAAGATCAGCACATTTCCGGTGCGTGATGTCCGGTCCGTTCCCTTCGCCACTGCCTGCATGATCGCGGTATGGATCTGCGCATCCAGGTTGCCGACATCCAGATATCCCTTGAAAAGCTCCTGCTGGTCGGGTGAAAGCAGGTATCGTTTCTTGGGAGGAGTCTTCTGCTCCGGCTGTGGGGCGGGCTGTTCTTCCGGCGCGGCCGCCTCCGGCTGTGCCGGAGCGTCTGTCTGAGTCTGAGCGGCTTCCTGATCAGCGCTCTCATCCCCGGCTTCTTCGGAAGGCTCACTCTCCCCGGCTGCTTCTTCATCGGCAGCAGGCGCCTCTTCCTCTTCTTTCTTCTCTCCGCCGGCATTAAGCTGTGCCTCGATCCTGGCTGCGAGAAGGTCCGTCTCATCCTGCGTCATTTCCCCGGCAGTGCTTTCCTGATCCGGAGCCGTCTGGATTTCTTCTTCCGGCGCAGCTTTCTCCTCTGTCTCGACCGGGGTCGAATGATAGATCCTGGCGATCTCCTCAGCGGGGAGCATTCGGGTCTTGGCCTTGATGATCTCTTCCATGGTGCTGTCCGGCTGAGTGCTTAAGTCATCCCAGGGTTTGCGCTTAAGCTGCGCTTCCCGGACATATTCTCCCTCCCCGTAGTTTTCCATGGGAGGCAGCGGTTTTGTTTTCCGTTTCTCTTTCGGCTGTGCCTCTTCCGGCTCAGCCTCCGGCTGTTTATCCTCCGAAGCGGGTGCCTCCTCCACGGCAGGTTCATTTTCTACGGTCTGTGCCGGTTCGTCGTCGAATGCCTCCACCAGCTCGCCGGCTGTGGGGATCACCTCGGTCATCGGTTCGGCCGCGCCTTCTGATTCGTCCGGAATACGAACTTCCTTCTCTTCCCCGGCTTTCTCTTCATATGCCGGTGACACCCCCATATTCAGAAGCGCTTCATCCACTGCGGAGAGGACACCTGCCGGTGCCTGGCCCCTGTTTACGGCTGCCTGGGACCGGGAGGCCGCTTCGCGTACTTCATGTCCGCGTTCTCCCATAGACAGCAGTACGTCATCCAGTGTCAGCTGTCCGGCCGCTCTCTTTTTCTCAAGGTCCGGGATATTAAGGCTGGGTCTCTTAAACAGGTTTCTGGCAGCTTCCTGGTCCTTCTTGGAGGCTTCGATCAATTCATCGGCAGCTTCTTCGTCCGGATCGTTATATTCCATCCGGCCCACTTTACCGACGATCTCTCTCATGGAAGCTGCGATCTCCGACTGTCGCTGCTGCGGAGTTTTCTCAGGTTCCGGTTCCGGGAGCGGCTCCGGCTTGGCCGGCGCTTCTGCTTCTACGGCTTCTTCCGGCTCTTCCGCCTCGACGGCTTCCTCCGCCGCTGCCGGCTCTTCTGCTTCGGCAGCCTCTTCTGCCTTTGCCGGTTCCTCTGCTTCGGCGATCTCTTCTGCCGCTGCCGGCTCTTCTGCTTCGGCGATCTCTTCCGCCGCTGCCGGCGCCTCTTCCTGGACGATCTCTTCTGCTTCGACGGTCTCTTCCGCCGCTGCCGGCGCCTCCGGCTCTGCAGCAGCTTCTTTCTTTTCAAAGACCTGCGTCGCCGCAAGGTCGATTCCGGTCTGTACCGGTTCCTCAGCGGCGGTGTTCTTTTCGAACACCTGTGTCGGCTCCTCCGGTTCGGCATTCTTCTCGAATACCTGTGTCATTCCCACACTGTCCGGTGCCGCTGCGGCAGCAGCGGAGGCCTCTTCTTCGGCTTCCTCCGGCTGCGTCACTTTCGCCAGTTCTTCTGCGATCGTCTTTTCCGTGTCTGCAACGATGGAATCTGCCAGCGTAGTATTTTCACTTCCTACGATCTGTTTTTCCTGCCCGATCCTGTCTTCAGCTTTCTCAGGCTCTTCTTCCATGCTGAAACGGCTGTCATAGATCTCCTGCTGTTTCGGAGTCAGGGCTGCATAACGTTTTTTCAGCTCGAGTGCCTTGATCACATACTTGCCGCTGTGGAACCAAAGGACCAGGTCATCGCAGGCGGCAATGCATTCTTCCATCCGGTCTGCCTGCTGATAAAGCCTTGCAAGCTCATATGCATACTTTTCGTTGTATTCCTCACTGATATATTCTTTGAGGATATCGATCTGCTCATCCAGGGAAGAGCCTCTTCCCTTGTAGATCTTATATTTCAGGATATAACGGTTCGTAT
The DNA here is from genome assembly GCA_045118075.1 of Porcincola sp. Lineage (GTDB taxonomy): Bacteria > Bacillota > Clostridia > Lachnospirales > Lachnospiraceae > Merdiplasma. The sequence continues at coordinate 19,666 of JBGUOI010000188.1, forward strand.
CATGCGGCGCAGCCTGGACATACTCGGTATAATACTGGATCGCCTCGTCAAACTGCTTCTGCGCGACGCTCACTTCCACGAGCCGGTACAGGATGCTCCTGCCCACCGGGGTCCGCTTATAGGCTCTCACGAGCAGCGCCTTGCTGTCCTCATAGCGTCCCACCGCCTCGTAAACTTCACTGATCAGGCACAGCGTATTGATATTGCGCACCTTGCGCCAGTCCACCTGATCTGCCGCCTCGGCAGCCGCAGTATAGTTTTCCTGATCGATCAGTTTCCGGATCTCTTCCAGTTTGAGACTGTATTCGTTCTTGTCCACTTTCTTCACCTCTTATGCAGTACGATCCGCATTATTGCCTTTATGGTCTTTACCTGGTCCAGGTGCTCTTGTGGAGCATCACCAGAATGGGGAACAGTTCCAGGCGGCCGGCGATCATATCGAAGGTCAGCACCACCTTTGAAAACAGCGACAGATCCGCGTAGTTGCCCGCGGGACCCACCACCGAAAGGCCGGGCCCGATATTATTGAGAGTAGCCGCGACCGACGTAAACGTGGTCTCCAGGTCAAATCCGTTCAGGGAGATGAGCAGGACAGAGATCACGAAGATAAACAGATAGGAGCAGATAAACACGTTCGTTGCCCGAAGGACGGAATGCTCGAGCAGCTTTCCGCCCACCCGGATCTTGCGCACTCCGCTCGGATGGATCATCTGGTCGATCTCCTTGGAGACCGTCTTGGCCATGATCTGTATGCGGGACACTTTGATGCCGCCGCCGGTACTTCCCGCGCAGGCACCGATAAACATCAGCGTTACCAGCAGCGTCCTCGAGAAGGTCGGCCACACGTTAAAGTCCGCCGTGGAAAATCCCGTAGTCGTGATCAGGGATCCCACCTGGAAAGCCGCATCTCTTACCGCCTTTCCGCCGGCTCCCGGATACAGGGGCATGATATTGATCGAGATCAGCACGATGGATGCCGCTATGATGGACAGATAGACGATCACCTCACTGATCGAAAAGACTTCCTTGAACCGGCGCTTGTAGATCAGGTAGTAAACGTTGAAATTAATGCCGAACATGATCATGAAGATCGTGATGACCACCTGCTGGAATGCCGTAACAGATCCCATGGAGTCGTTAAGGAATCCGAATCCGCCGGTGCCGGCTGTTCCGAAGGATGTCAGCATCGATTCGTACAGCGGCATACCTCCGATCAGCAGGATGACCATTTCCATGACCGTCAGCGCCATATAGAGGGCATACAAAGTGAATGCTGTCGTACGTACTTTCGGCACAAGCTTCTTCACTGACGGGCCCGGGCTCTCTGCTTTCATCAGGAACATATCGCTGCCGCCTGCCAGGGGCAGGATAGCAATGATGAAGACAAGCACTCCCATACCGCCGATCCAGTGCGTGAAGGAACGCCAGAAGAGCAGGCAGCGCGGCAGGCACTCCACGTCTCTTAAGATGCTGGCACCGGTGGTGGTAAATCCGGACGCCGTCTCAAACACCGCGTCCACCATATGCGGGATATAGCCGGAGATCCTGAACGGAAGCGCGCCGAATATACTGACGACCAGCCAGGAGAGCGCCACCGCCGCAAAACCTTCTCTCGAATAAAGTTTTTTATTTTTCGGCCTGAAATAGACCGACAGAAGTCCGAGCGCCAGGCAGATCAGCATTGTGATCAGTATGGCCAGACCGTCCTTCTCGTGATAGATCCCTGCGCAGATCAGCGGAGGCACCATAAACATGGCCTCAAAATTCAGGATCCATCCCAGCACATATAAGACCATTCCGTAATTCATCGCAAATATGCCCTTTATCTTTCAAAAATGTCATTGATGTCATTAAGTCCGGTCGTAGTAGTTACGACAATCACCGTATCGTCCGGCTGCAGAACATCGCGTCCTCTGGGAAGGATGATTCTGCCGCCGCGGGTGATGCAGGCAATCAGGACGTCATCGCGCAGCTGAAGTTCCTGAAGCGGAACATTCTGTTTATCGAAATTCTTCTGGATATGGAATTCCAGTGCTTCTGCCTTGTTGTCAACGATCCAGTGCAGTGTTTCCACATTGCTGCCCAGTGAGTTTTTCCTTGCTCTGACATACTGGAGGATGTACTCCGCCGTCAGGTTCCTGGGATGGATGGTCGTATCAAGGTCCAGCGTGTCAATGACTTCGTCGAACACGATCTTATTGATCTTCGTCACGATCTTGCGCACATTTGATTTGCGGGCAAACAGAGAGAGAATGATATTCTCCTCGTCAAAATCCGTCAGCGCCACAAAGCCTTCCATGGCATCCAGGTCTTCCTCCATGAGCAGCTGCCGGTCGGAGCCGTCGCCGTGGATGATCGTCGCTTTCGGGAAACGCTCGGATAAAAGCTCACAGCGGTTGAGCTTCTTCTCGATGACCTTAACATTGATGCCGTAGTCGATCAGCATCTGCGTGAGATAGAACCCGATGTCGCTCCCGCCGATGATCATGACATTCCGGCATTTATTGGTCTGAATGCCGATCTTGCTGAAGAACTCTTCCTCAGAAGCTGCCTGGGATACGATCGAGATCACATCACCGCTTCTGAGCACATACTCGCCGCTGGGGATCACAATATTACCGTCCCTCTCCACCGTACAGACAAGCACGTTGCAGCGCAGCTTCTGGTGCATCTGCATCAGGTTGAGACCGTCCAGCACAGATGCCTCCGGAATCCTGAAGCGAAGAAGTTCCACTCTGCCTTTGGCGAAAGTATCGATCTCGATCGCTGACGGCGATTTCAAAAGTCTTGCGATCTCCCGGGCAGCTGTCAGCTCCTGGTTGATCACCATGGCCAATCCGAGTTCTTCCTTCAGGAAGCCCAATTCCTGGTTGTATTCCGGGTTCCTGACCCTGGCAATGGTATGGCATCCGCCTGCTTTTTTAGCGATCAGGCAGCACAAAAGATTAAGTTCATCCGAACCGGTCACGGCGATCACCAGATCCGTATGGGCGATATCTGCCTCGGTCAACACCCCGTAGCTGGCGCCGTTGCCTACGGTTCCCATGATATCATAGCGGGCACACAGGTCTTCCACCACGTGCTCGTTCTTATCGATCACCGTCACATCGTCCTGCTCACGGCTAAGAATGGCGGCTAGCTGTTCGCCGACTTTTCCGCAGCCGACAATAATAATCTTCACGTCATTATCCTCCGCTCATACAATCATTATCCTGAGTTTACTGCGGCACTGCGGCCGGGGGGAATAGAATCCCCCTATATTACAGTTTCTTAACATTACAATGATATCAGAAAGCGGCCTCTTTCACAATATAAAAAAGAGTGCGCATGCACACTCTTCGCTCAAATAAAAACTGCCGCTGGAGATCAGCGGCAGTTATAATTCCATATTCAGTTTTATTTGATTCATGCTTTCCTCTGCATGTGATATTTTTTTATTGGTGACGACCGATGCTCTTTTTCCTGCTCTATATAAAAATACATCCGGTACTGTTTTGCGCCCGGTCTCCTCACCGAAGCCGCTGCCGATGTATTTTAAAGTTTCAGAATTACGGATCTTATAAAGACTCTTTCAATAAAAACAAGTTCAATATGTAATCCTCTGAAATACGTCCTGATCCTGTCCGGTTGGATGTTGATTCCGGTCCGCTGAGCACTTACGGTCTGTTTGTCGAATATAAAAGATTCTTACGGATTCCGGAGATCGGGGGTTTGTCTGCAGGAAACATCCAGCTGTTCAACAAGATTCAGATGGCGAAAGAATTCAGTGTCCATTGGTCCAAATACCTCCTCTCCCAAATTTATTATATCAACAACACCTGTTGCGCCGCCGTCGTCGTTAAAGTCCGACAGCAACTGTGCTGTGTTGATGGTGCTATCCTAACACCTCTCCCGCGATTTGTCAATTAATATTGTGTTAAAAATGTATTTTTTCTTATAAAAAGAATGGAGGCGGTCATTTTGTCCGTCTCCATTGTCATAGTTGTATATATTTTCTGATTATTTCAATCTGTTGGAATTTTTCTGCCCACTGTCACAGCACTCGATCCGGGCCCGATATGGCAGGCTACGCTCAGGGAAAGCGGATCCATATGGATCTCCCTTCCCGGGAATTCTTCCCGGATCTCTTCGAGCCAGGCAGCCGCTTCTTCATCGCTCAGCGTATGGGAGGCTGCGATCAGTGCTTCGGGTGAATCTTCGCTCAGGCCAAATCGGTTCTCCAGGTCATCCCGGATCGCCTCAAGCATGGTCGTCCGGGCGTGCTTCACGGTCCGGCACTTGGCAAAGGCGTCCAGCTTCCCTCCCTGGATCTGCAGTACGGGCTTAAGGCGCAGCAATGTCCCCACAGCCGCCGCAGCCGGTGTGATCCTGCCGCCTTTTTTCAGGTAGGTGAGTGTATCGACAGCGATATAGATGCTCGATTCAGCTTTGGTCTCAAGCAGTCTTCTGCGGATGGCGTCCCCGCTCATTCCGTTCTTCGCCATCTCCAGCGCTGCCAGGACTGACTCGCGCTGCGTCACGGAGATCCGCTGGTTATCCACCACGAAGACCCTGTCCGGAAACTCATCTTCCGCCATTGCGAGCGCCGTTGCGCATGAACTCGAAAGCGCACTCGACATCGGGATGTAAATGATCTCATCGTATTCTTTCAGGATCCCTTTCCACTGATCGAGAAGTTCTCCCGGTGACGGCATAGAGGTAGTGATCTCCGCGCCTGCTGCCTGCCGGGCAAAAAACTCTTCTCTGGTGAGGTTCACATCCTCAAAGAACAATTCCCCGTCAATATAGAAAGGCATCGGTACAACATAGATTCCCAGTTCTTTACCCTGTGCCTGTGTGATGCCGCTGTTGCTGTCGGTCATGATCGCAATGCTCATATTTCTCAAAACTCCTCTGTACAGTCGAATGGCGCACCGTGCCGAAAGGGACGATGCGCCATTTCCCGCCCGGGCTTCGTTTGCCCGGCTGACTCTTACTTAAATCAGGCTTTTCCGTCGCTGCCCAGAACCTCGAGGATCTTATGGGTAACGATATCTTTAACGTTCTTGCGTCCGTCTCCCAGGTACTGTCTGGGATCGAAGTGATCCGGATGCTCGATGAAGTGCAGACGGATGCCGGCTGTCATGCCAAGGCGAAGGTCAGAGTCGATGTTGATCTTGCAGACCGCACCTTTGGCTGCCAGACGAAGCTGCTCTTCCGGAATGCCGATTGCGTCTTTCAAAGCACCGCCGTTGGCATTGATGATCTTAACATATTCCTGCGGAACAGAAGAGGAACCGTGAAGAACGATCGGGAAGCCGGGAAGTCTTCTGGAAACTTCTTCCAGGATATCCAGGCGAAGCTTCGGGTTCTGGCCGGGTTTGAACTTGTAAGCGCCGTGGCTTGTGCCGATGGCGATCGCAAGAGAGTCAACGCCGGTTCTCTTAACGAATTCTTCGACCTGATCCGGATCGGTGTACATAGCCTTCTCCATATCCACGGAGACATCGTCTTCTACGCCGCCGAGGGTACCAAGCTCAGCCTCAACAACAACGCCGTGCTCATGAGCATACTCGGCTGTTCTTCTGGACTCTTCGATGTTCTCTTCGAATGAATGTCCGGAATAGTCGATCATAACGGATGTGAAGCCGCCGTCAACACACTCTTTGCAGGTCGCGAAGTCTGCGCCGTGATCCAGATGAAGAGCAATCGGAATAGAGGAAGTCTCTACCGCTGCTTCTACCAGATGTTTCAGATATGCGTTCTTGGCATACTTTCTTGCACCTGCGGAAGCCTGCAGGATGACCGGGCTGCGAAGCTCATCAGCTGCTTCGACGATCGCCTGAACGATCTCCATGTTGTTGACGTTGAAGGCGCCGACTGCATAGCCGCCGGTGTAAGCTTTTTTAAACATTTCGGTAGTGGTTACTAAGGGCATGGCAAATACCTTCCTTTCTTTTATGAGTGGAACCGGGACGCCCCGGCCGTTAGCGGGTTATGCGGCTCCAAAGCAGAAACCGCGCAAAGATCATAACAAATTATAGCGTTTTTTCATCCCGTTGGCAACTAAGTTTTCTCAGCATCAGCCACGTCGTCAGCAGGCCAAGCAGAAGGGTTCCCAGCCAGAGCGCCAGCGGCGTCTCATCGCCGGTTTTCGCAGAAGTACCGCTGCCGCCGTCCGCCGTGCCTCCGATTCCCTTGTAGGAATCCTCGATGGCCGAAGCGTCTCCGGCCAGACCGCTGGAGCTGTCGCGCAGCCTGTCCTCAAGTTTGCTTCCGCCTTCAATGTTGTTGGTGAACGTCACCGTCGCCTTCGGATGCTGAGGATCTACCGTCACCTTGACCGCGCCGGCCGGCGAGATGGTATACCCGTTCTGTCCGGATTTGAGCGGCTTGCCGCTGGCATCCGTCTCCGCGAAATACATCGTCACAGACCGGTTTTTCTTCGGAAGAATATACAGGTTGACCTTGATCTCCCGGCTCTTTTCACTCAGGTTCTTCAGGGTCATCTTCATCGGGGACGCCTTGATCTTTTTCAGCGACGCATCCTCAAAGATGCCGATATAGAACGTGCTGTTGAGGCGGATGGGATTTCCTTTGTAGGTAGCCTTCTTCACAACGGTGATCACGGCGGTGTCCGCCCCGGCCCCTGTCTCGGTCTCCTTCTTTTTGCCCGTCTCCGACTCAGTCTCCTTTTTGTTGACCTCCTGGTTGGTGATAGTCACCTCCGGCGTGTCCGTCTGTCCCTGGCGAAGCGTCACGGTCTGGTTTTTGTACGAAACCGTCCAGGTATTACTCGACTTCATCTCATCAAAGACATAATTGCCGTCTGTATCTTTGACGTAGGCGCCGTTCTTGACCCTCGGCTTCACCTCCGTGATCTTGATCTTTTTCGTCGTATCCGTCATGCGCACATAGACATTGATCGAGGCGGTATCCTGCCCGCCCATGTTGATGCGCCGGATATTTTTCTTATCATTGTTGACCCGGAAATAGAATGTCCCGTTGTTCTTCTTGGCCTTTCCCTCTTCGTCGAGCACCTTCTTGGTCACCTTCACGACTCCGTAGTACTCGGTATTCTCCGGCATCACAAAATAGTGGTTGCCCATATTGACCCGGATGGTCTTATTGGTGATTCCGTTAACGGTCACTTCCTGGGCAGAGTACTCCACATAGTACGGGTCCGCTGCCTTTTTCTTATCCTTCACGAGTCCGACGAGCCGGCCTGTTTCATCTGTCTCGCCCACGTAATACTTACCGGGTTCGAGATGATTGAATACGGTGGACGCTGTCAGCGAGCTTCCCTTAAAAGCGATGACTTTCACGTCCGTCACGCGCTGTGTCAGCTTTTTGTCCTTGAACAAAGCTACGTAGTAATTCTGTTTTCCGGTGTGATAGATGCCCGTGTTCTCCCCGCTGTACACGTACTTGACGACCTGTACACTGTCGGATGTCAGCGTGGCGCTGCCCTTTTTAAACAGGATCTTTACGGGCTTAGGGCTGGCTGCCGCTAGCGTCTGCGCATCTTTCTTGGTGACCGTCAGTGCATATTCCGTACCGCTCTTGGTGGAGAAAGCATACCCGGCCGGATCGACAGGCGCCGTCAAAGCCACGACGGTGAGGTTGACCTTTCCGTTCTTTTGCAGGAGCTCTGCGAAAGCCGGATTTTCCGTCAGGGGAATCTCGACGGTGATTCCCTCCTTTTTATCGACCGTAACGGACGCAGCCGTTTTTTTCATTTCTCCGGTCTTGATATTCAGCGCGCTCCCGTCCGGAAGACGCACGGCTATCTTACCGCCTGCCAGGCCGATCTTCTGCGTCTTTTCGTCGAGCTCGGCGACGTTGAAGGTAACGGACTCCTGAGAATACAAAAACGGCATTACCAGCGGATCGTCCTTGCCGGCATGTTTCTCATCGGGTATGTCCTCCTGCCAGACGCTAACGGTGCCTCCCTTATCCCTGGAAAACACAACCGAATAAGCGGTGGTATCCGGCATCCATCCGTAAGGCCACTCCGTATTTACGATCTCCAGTTTCAACGTCTTCCCCGGTTCCAGACCCTTAAACGGCGAGGTGGTTGACGTATTGATCGTCAGGACAGCTCCTTTTCCTTTGAATGAGATCGTTTCTTTTTTCTGAACAGGGATCACTTTCCCGTCGCTGGTCCTGATCTGGAATTTCGTGGACTCGGCAGGCATGGCTTTACTGTTTGCTTTTTGAAGCGCCCTGATCGTCAGTACAATATACTGGTCGTAGGTAAACGTAACATTGAGCGGAATTTCCTCACCGGAATGCTGCTCTCCGCCGGGTTTATCTGCAATATAATATTTCCCGTCCGCGTTTCTTCCAACGATGAAGCTCTTCGCTGTCTCTTTTGCTTCCCACGGTTTGGTCACGGATTGCTGGACAACGGTAAAGGCCTTCGTTTTTCCCGGTTCAATGTTCTTAAACAGTTCATAATCATCCGCTTTGAACACTGCGGTCAGATCATTACCGTCCTTCAGCGTAAAAGTCTCAGGCGTTTCGCTTCCGGTTGGTGACAGCGGCTTGCCGTTTTGATCCTGAATCACATAGACAACCTCGCTGCCAGACGGAAGGTTGCTTTTATCATTCGACTGCAGCGCACTTATCCTCAGCGCAAAGATCGTGTTGTCTACCGGGATTTCTTCATAATGGAAGGTCACTGCCGCCGGATCCGAAGTAACGCTGCCGGGAGTTTCCCCCTCAGGAGGAGTGATCGTCACGGTCACAACCGCATCCGCCGGTTCGCTTGAGACAAGCTTATACTGGCTGACAGTGCTTGTCGGCACTACCTGCAGTTTGACTGTACCGCCTTCTGCTGCCTTTTCTATAAACAGATCATAGTTGGACGTATCAATATTAAAATCAACTGATCCATCACCGCCCTTGATAGGCTTCGGCGGAAGCGTATTTCCAAGCACATCTACGAGAGCGCTGCCTTGTTCGTCCACGATCCCGAATTCTGTATCTTCAGGAAGCGCTGACGGGGATTCTCCATCAAGCACCGCATTAACTGTGATGCGAATCAACGCCTCCGGCTTGACATCACCCATTTTTTCCTCGGGATCTGACTGTTCAAAGTCCTGCTGTTCTTCCAGAACTTTTGTATCTTCAGCCGGCTCTGCCTGATAAACGGAGCCAAGCGTGACGCTCTCGATCTGCGCTTCGTTCTCCAGAGAAACACTGTCAGCATAGACTGCACCGGCAATTGTTTTCTGAGCAATTACCCTGGCTTTCGGAGCCAGGATAGTGCCTTCGCACTCGTCCTTAACCGTCAGCGTGCCTTCATAAGATTTCAGCTCCCGGCCATTCATCGCCGCGAGGTTATAGAGCACCTTTCCGGCTGTACCTTCAACATGGGCGCCTTCCGTACTGTCGGTATTGATCAGCCGCCAATCCGGAAGCGTCAGCTTCTGGTCTGTCTTTGCCGCCACGATGTTGATCACAAGCATCGTATCGGTGACGTTGAGATATTCTTTCCCGGAATCCGTAACAACACGCACTGCGCCAAGCGGCTCGTCATCGATCCGGCCTTCCTCATCTGCATAGACTGTCACAAAAGTCACATTCCCGGAGGAGATGCTGTTCGCCAGCGAGAGGCTTTTTTCGGAGGCATTCTGCAGAAGTTTTCCGGCGTCGGCCTGATCCTCCGCAGAGTTTGTTTTTACGGAATCTTCTGTCTCGGCAGATGCTGTTGTATCTGCAGTTTCCCCTGTCTCTTCCGGGCCGGCTGCATCTGTCGAATCTCCAGCTGCTTCGGCATTCTCAGCAGCCTGTCCGGCGATTTCTCCCGCAAGCAGGCCCTCGGGAATCTCTCCGCTGCTCTCAAAATGGTTTGCCACCACGCTGTAATCCGTCAGGTCTTCCAGTGCTCTGAGCAGATCACTCTTCTCAGTCTTCTTCCCTGTCGGAACACGGTTCTGGACACCGGCCGCCGCGATCAGCGACAACTGTTTTCCGCTGATCTCAAACCCGGTAAACGAGCGGTCGTCACTGTTATCCGGATCAAGAGAGATCTCACCGATCTGCACGGCTTCGTTCCCCAGCCTGAAGACAAAGGCTTCTCCCTGCATCCAGGGAAGGATGCCAAGGTCGATCGGCTTGCTCCACGCAAAAGAAAGAGTCACGTTTCCTGCCGGAAAGCTCTTTTCCCCGTCTTCCTCTACTTCGATCCGGTAGACGAGCAGATCCGCAAGCTGTCTGTGGCCTTTTTCAGTTTTTTCTTTCACCCTCGAAAGGGCATTCTCATAGACGCCTCCGTCAGAAGCGGTAATTTCTGTTACGATCAGTTTCGCATCTTCGCTGATTTCAACGCCATCCGGAAGCCGCAGTGTCACGGAAACGCCGCCGGCCTGAGCGCTCAGGCTGGAAACCGTCTCCTCTTCTGTGTCCATTTCAAGAAGCGGTGTTTCCGTCTTCTTCTCCGTCTCACTCTCCGCAGCCTGACTTTCTGTTTCGATAACATCAGGAAGATCCGCAGATTCTGTCTGCGGTGATGGCGCCTCTTCAGTGGGTGCCTCAGTCGGGGCCGGTGTCGAAGCTTCCGTAGGCGCTTCGGTCGGGGCTGGTGTCGGTGCTTCCGTAGGCGCTTCAGTAGGTGCCGGTGTCGGAGCCTCGGTGGGAGCTTCGGTCGGGGCCGGTGTCGGTGCCTCGGTAGGCGCTTCGGTCGGGGCCGGTGTCGGAGCCTCGGTAGGTGCCTCGGTCGGAGCCGGTGTTGGTGCCTCCGTAGGAGCTTCCGTTTTCAGCTCAGTCTCCGGCAGCTGTGTTTCAGCAGAAAGCGCTGCTATCTCTCCCTCCGCTTCCATCATCTGAGTCGGGACATTCTCATCAGCCAGTATATATATTCCATTCTGATTAAGCAGGACAGCTGATACAGCCAGTGCTGTCATAATCCGATTTAAACGAAACTTTTTCACAATTGCCTCCCTTAGTGAGTCTCTTCGGGATTTTATAAAAGGGCATAAAAACCTATATTTAAGTATACTCGCGTCGTCAGGGTATGTAAACTTAAGTTTTGTGTATTCTTTGTGACCTTTATGTTTCTATTCAACGGCGTAGGCCGCAACTCGCTCTGGGGCCAAAGGCCTGTGAATTGGGGCCTGCGGCCCCTTTTTCAAGCGAGTTTGTCCCAACGGCGTAGGCCACAACTTGCCCTGGGGCTAAAGGCCTGCAAAATTGGGGCCTGCGGCCTCTTTTTCAAGCGAGTTTGCCCCAACGGCGTAGGCTGCAACTTGCCCTGGGGGCAAAT
>JBGUOI010000189.1:0-2673 GCA_045118075.1 Porcincola sp.
TCATCTTCTTTCATCTCAAAAGACAGGGACTCGGTTAGAAAACTTGTGTAGGAAAGACCGTATCCGAACGGATAAAGGACCTTGTCCGGAGCAAAAGTCTCGAAATACCGGTATCCGACGTAGATATCCTCCTGATGCTCGTTTTTCACCCTGCCTCCGAAGTTCGGCGTGGACGGGTAGTCGGAAAGATCATATGCGATCGTGTCGGGAAGCTTCCCGGACGGGGATTCGCCGCCGCTGAGGATACGGAGTACGCCGTTTCCGCCTTCCTGACCGCCCTGCCAGACATAGGCAACGGCCGCCGGGTCCGTCTCCTCCACCCATTTCATATCGATGATATTTCCGGTATTCAGCAGGACGATGCTTCGCTTAAAATGCCGGCAGACCTTTGTGATCATATCCAGCTCCGCGGTGCTGAGCCGGTAGCTGCCCTCCTCATCACGGTTATCCTGGTCCTCACCGGCAGTCCGGCCGATCAGGACCAGGGCAGCGTCACATCCGGCCGCCGCTTCCCTGACCAGGTCCTCTTCAAGCGGCATCTCTTCCTGGGACCACGGCTCCGTAGCCCAGCCGTGTCCGGCTTCGAAAGGGTGTTCCGCGACCCAGGATTCATACACACTGCTGACCTTCTCGTCAAGCTGATACCTGCCGCAGTTTTTGAGTGCTTCCCTGATTCCGATCACATAGTCGACATTTACCGAGCCTCCCGATCCGGTCCCGCAGCGGTAATAATTAAACTGGCTCCTTCCGAAGAGAGCAATTCTCTCCCCGTCATGCAAAGGCAGGGCATCGTCCCTGTTTTTCAAAAGGACGATGCCCTCCGCTGCAGCAGCCGCCGCACAGGCAGCATATTTATTCCGATCCCACACCCTGGCCATCAAAAAGCTCCTTCCTGTCAAGGAGGGGGAAAGCATTCCCCCTGTTTGCATCTGCTTACGTCTATATCATAAGCAGGGGCGGAATGCAAGATACTTCAGCGTCCGATACGGCCCAGCAGATACACGAATTCTTCCCTGAACTCATCGTTTCCGGTAAGATCGTCCAGTCTATCACGAACCTCAGTGATATCCGTTGTTCCGGCGTACTCCGATTCGGAAAGGATCATACCGGCCTGCGCCACCCCGGCTGCCCAGGACATGTCGTCATCCATCTCATCAAAGACGTCTTCATCACCGATCACGAATTCGGTCAGCGAGCTTACGTCGCCGTCCGGCTGTTTATGCCTTATCCCCACGGTCGCCCACTCAGAGTCGGAAGGATCGCTGAGCGGTTCCTTTTCCCCGCTGCCGTATTTTCTTTGCGGACCGTCAAGTTCCATCGCAGATCCTACCGGGATGATCTCATACAGAGCGGTGACCGTATGGCCGCTGCCGAGCTCTCCGCCGTCTTTTTCATCATCGGAAAAATCCTCGGCTGACATGGTCCTGTTCTCATATCCGATCAGGCGGTATCCGTTCACCTTCCGCGGGTTGAACTCCACCTGGAGCTTCACGTCTTTTGCCACGGTCACAAGGGTCCCGCCAGCTTCATTTAAAAGCACTTTCCTGGCTTCGGTGATATTGTCGATATAACTGTAGTTTCCGTTGCCGTGGTCAGAGAGCGCTTCCATATTCACATCAGAGATATTACCTTCCCCGAAACCGAGCACCGACAGGAAGACTCCGGATTTTGCCTCTTCTTCGATCAGCCGGGTCAGGGATCCCTCGTCCGTCATGCCGATGTTGAGATCGCCGTCTGTTGCAAGCAGTACGCGGTTGATGCCGCCTTCGATGAAATGCTTCTGTGCCAGTTCATATGCCGTGATGATCCCCTGTGAACCGTTGGTGCCGCCGTTGGCGGACAGATCTTCCACCGCATCGCAGATCAGCGTCTTTTCAGAACCGGAAGCGCCGTCCAGCACGATCGTATCCGAGCTGGCATATGTCACGATCGAGACGGTGTCTTCCTCTCCGAGCTCATTGATCAGGAGACGGAAAGCGCGTTGTACAAGAGGAAGTTTGTTGTATTCATCCATGGAGCCGGAAACATCGATCAAAAAGACCAGGTTGGAAGGTGCCTTCTGACCGGCTTCCTCTTCCCGTGCCTTCAGCCCGATCCTCAGAAGCTTCGTATCCTTATTCCAGGGGCACGGGGCGATCCTGGCGCTTACCGAGAAGTCCTCTCCGTTTTCCGGTGCCGGATAATCATAATCAAAGTAATTGATCATCTCCTCGATCCGCACCGCGTCGGCCGGAACCTGCCTTCCCTCCAGCAGCATCCTTCTGACATTCGCATAAGAAGCCGTGTCCACATCCGCGGCGAAGGTGGAGAACGGCTGTCCGGACGGCGTCATCCAGCCGTTTTCCCCTACATATTTATATTCCTCCGTATTCCAGTCCGGAATGAAAACATCACCCTCAAACGCGTATCCTGCCGCCATGTCCCAGGCTTCATACTCTTCCGCGAGAGCCGGCTCACAAAGAGCATCCGGCTCCGTCTTCATATTATTTCCGGCGTCTCCGGGAACATTCTGATTGGAGGCTTCAGCCAGCCTCCTTACAAGCTCTTCCCCGGTCCTTGCCAGGTCGTGCTTCACAACGCTGCATCCTCCGAGCATGATCGAGATCCCGATACACATTACACTGATCCATGTCTTTTTCATGATTTTTCCTCCTTAATCCGGTGTAATTGACC
>JBGUOI010000190.1:0-30775 GCA_045118075.1 Porcincola sp.
GGCGGCGGAGATACTTCCGATCCGTACAAGGCAGCAGGCGGCGGAGATACATCTGACCCGTACAAGGCAGCCGACGGCGGTGATACATCTGACCCGTACAAGGCAGCCGGCGGCGGTCAGGAAGCGGCGGCTGAAACAGAAGCTCCCGAAGAACCGGCCGGTCCTTATGTTCCGGAACCCGGTGAGGGAGCAAAATATACCGTGGCTGTCACTGATGACGGCTGGGTGAAGATTGAAAATGAAGGCGGCGAGACACTGGGACTTTCCCAGAATTCCGGCGTAAAGATCCTGGAAGATGACGGATTCGCTTTCAAGGATCTGAACCAGAACGGCCAGCTGGACGTTTACGAAGACTGGAGACAGTCCTATGAAGACCGTGCCAATGACCTTGTCAGCCAGATGCAGGGAGTCGAAAAAGCCATGATCCTGGCCCACGGCGGCTGGGACGGCCCGTTCACCACAGAGCCGCTGGCAGCGGATGACGCTTCTCTGGCTTATCTGCAGGCAGGCGGCCGCGGCGGCGTGACACGTGCCATCTCCAATGGCGGCGGTGCCCATGCGAAGTGGACCAATGCGATCCAGGAAGGTGCAGAGAGCTGCTGGTACGGCATACCGGCCATGATCTCCATCGACCCGGCCAATATCTCGGGTCTGATCGAGACCCTGTCCCTGGCTTCCACGATGGATCCCGAACTGGCGGCAAAGATCGGCCAGGAGACCGCGAAGCAGTACAGGGCAGCCGGCGTGACGGCGCTTTTAGGACCGCAGGTCGATATTGCTTCTCCGGTGATGAACCGCGCAGGCGGAACTTACGGCGAAGATCCTCAGCTGACATTGGATATCGCGACTGCTTATGTCAACGGCATGCAGTCCACCTATGACGAAAACGGCGAAGACCTGGGATGGGGCGCTGAGTCCGTTTACTGCTTCACCAAGCACTTCGGCGGCGCCGGCTCGACCGAAGGCGGACGTGACGACCACACTTATGCAGGCCGTTACGCGGCTTTCCCGGGCAGCAACCTGGAAGCTCACTTTATTACGTATTTTGACGGTGTGTTCAAACTGCCGGGCAAGACCGGATCCTCCGGCATCATGACCCAGTACGCGATCGACGTCGACAAGGACGGCGAGCCCTTCGGCGGTGAATGGGGCGGCGCTTATAATCCGTTCCTGTATCATCTGCTGGATGAAGCCGGCTATGACAGCCTCAAGATCACCGACTGGGGCGTATTCGGTGACCTTGGAGAGAAGATCGGCGGCCTTTGGGGAACGGAAGGAATGACCGGTCCCGAGCGTCTTTCTCTCGGATGGCAGCGCGGCGTCAACATCCTGGGCGGCTATGGCGGCTACGGCGGCATCATGGGTGTCGCAGACGGCTATAACCAGCTCGTGGCGGACGTCGGGCAGGATACGGCGGATGAGATCATCTCCAAAGCCGCTTACAAGTACATCGAGCTGATGATGAAGCTGAAGATGTTTGAGCAGCCGTACAACGACTCAGCGTATGCGGATTCTATCGTCTTCAGCGACAGTGCGATGGCCTACGGCAAGGAAACGCAGGCACAGTCTGTCGTTATGATCAAGAATGACGGAACGATCAAAGAAGGTTCCGATAAAGACAAACCGAAAGTCTATGTTCCCTATGTTTACAGCACCGGCTTCTCGGCCAGCTGGATGGGCGGCATCAATCCGGGTACTCCAAGCTGGGCTCCCGGCATGGATCTCGACACATTGGGACAGTATTTCGATGTCGTGACCGACACCTTAAAAGATCCGTCCGGCGAACCTGACGCGGACGGCAATAAGACCTATACAAAGGACGATATTACCCGCGCGGCGGAAGATGAGATCAAGGACTGCGATTATGTCCTGGTCGGCATGACCGGCGCCTACAGTACCTCATACAGCAGTTATCTGCAGCCGGCCTTCGGACCGCCCACAGAGGTGGAAGGCGACGAAGTCTATTATCCGCCTTCACTGCAGTATCCGGAGTATACGGCTGATACAGCACGTGATCCGTCCATCTCCGGCAATATCGTGGAAGGCGAGAAGGAAAACCGCTCCTACAAGGGAGTGACCGCTCCGGCAGATGCCAATTACGGCCATTTCGAAGCACTTGAGTATGCCGCTTCGATCGCCGGTGACATCCCGGTCATCGCCTCCGTGAGCATGGAAAGAGGCATGGTATGGACAGATGTCGAGCCGCTGTGCGATGTGATCCTTGTTTCCTACAACGCCCAGAAGACGGACGCCGTGGCACAGATCATTCTCGGACAGGTCGAACCGCAGGGACTTTTGGTCTTCCAGCAGCCTGCCTCCATGGAAGCGGTGGAAGCGCAGGATGAAGACGTTCCGCGCGACCTGGAATGCTACAAGGATGCGGACGGCAATGTATATGACTTTGCTTTCGGCATGAATTGGGGCGGCGTGATCGACGATGAGCGCACCGCGAAGTATAAAGCCGATCCGCTGACGAAAGTCACAAGCCTTGACCTGGGAGATATTTTCCAGGCAGCGGGCGATCCGGACCAGTACCTGAAGACTCCCGGTGCTCCTTATATTCCGGTTCCCGGCGAGGACGCGAAATATACCGTGACCGAGACAGATGACGGCTGGCTGAAGATTGAAAATGAAGGCGGCGATACGCTCGGCCTTTCACCCAAATCAGGGGTGACGATCGTTGAAGATGACGGATTTGCCTTCAAGGATCTGAACCAGAACGGCCAGCTGGATGTTTACGAAGACTGGAGAAAGAGCAATGAAGAACGCGCCGAAGACCTGGTCGGCCAGATGCAGGGCGTCGAGAAAGCGATGATCCTGGCTCACGGCGGTTGGGACGGCCCGTTTACCACCGAATCACTGGCAGCGGATGATGCTTCCCTGACCTATCTGCAGGCAGGCGGACGCGGCGGCGTGACCCGTGCCATCTCCAACGGCGGCGGGGCTCACGCGAAGTGGACCAACGCCATCCAGGAAGGCGCAGAGAGCTGCTGGTACGGCATTCCGGCCATGATCTCCATCGACCCGTCCAATATCTCCGGACTGATCGAGACGCTGTCACTGGCTTCCACCATGGATCCGGAGCTGGCGTTTGAGATCGGCAAAGAGACCGCGAAGCAGTACAGGGCAGCCGGTGTGACGGCGCTGCTCGGTCCGCAGGTCGATATCGCCTCGCCGGTGATGGGAAGAGCCGGCGGCACCTATGGTGAGGATCCGCAGCTGACGCTGGATATCGCGACAGCTTATGTCAACGGAATGCAGTCAACCTATGATGAGAACGGCGAGGACCTCGGATGGGGCGCCGAGTCCGTCTACTGCTTCACCAAGCACTTCGGCGGCGCGGGCTCAACTGAGGGAGGCCGTGATGATCACGCCTTCTCCGGACGCTACGCGGTATTCCCCGGAGACAATCTGGAAGCGCACTTTATCACCTACTTTGACGGTGTATTCAAACTGCCGGGCAAGACGGAAAGTTCCGGTATCATGACGCAGTACGCGATCGACGTCGACAAGGACGGCAATGAATTCGGCGGCCACTTCGGCGGTGCCTACAATCCGTTCATTTACGGCCTTCTTGAGGAGTACGGTTACGACAATCTCAAGATCACCGACTGGGGTGTATTCGGCGACCTGGGTGACCAGCTCGGCGGCTGCTGGGGAACGGAAGGAATGACTCAGGCAGAGCGTCTTTCCCTCGGCTGGCAGCGCGGCGTCAACATCCTTGGCGGCTTCGGCGGCTACGGCGGGATCATGAACGTAGCGGACGGATATAACCAGCTCGCTGTCGATGTCGGCGAGGAGGAAGCGGAAAAGATCATCTCCAAAGCAGCTTATAAGTATATCGAGCTGATGATGAAGCTGGAGATGTTCGAACAGCCGTACAACGATTCAGCTTACGCAGATTCCATCGTCTACAGTGAATCGGCTCTGGAATATGGCAAAGAAACACAGGCGAAATCTGTTGTCATGATCAAGAACGACGGAACCATCAAAGAAGGTTCCGACAAAGATAAACCCAAAGTTTATGTGCCGTATGTCTACAGCACCGGCTTCTCGGTAAGCTGGATGATGGGAATCAATCCGGGAACTCCCTCCTGGGCTCCCGGCATGGATCTAGATACACTCGGACAGTACTTTGAGATCGTCACCGATACGCTCGGTGAGCCTACCGGAGAACCCGGTCAGGAAGGAAATCCGACCTATACGAAGGATGACCTGACCAGGGCTTCCGAGGAAGATATCAAAGACTGCGATTATATCCTGGTTGGCATGACCGGCGCTTACAGCCCGTCCTACAGCAGTTATCTGCAGCCGGCCTTCGGTCCGCCCACAGAGGTGGAAGGTGATGAAGTCTATTATCCGGCTTCACTGCAGTACGCGGAGTATACGGCGGATACCGCGCGTGATCCGTCCATCGGCGGCGACATTATCGAAGGAGAAAAGGAAAATCGTTCTTATAAGGGAGTGACTGCTCCGGCAGACGCCAACTACGGTCATCTGGAAGCGCTTGAGTATGCTGAATCGGTATCCGGAGATATCCCGGTCATCGCCTCCGTATGCATGGAAAGAGGCATGGTATGGACAGAGGTAGAACCTCTTTGTGATGTGATTCTTGTATCCTACAATGCTCAGAAGACAGACGCAGTCGCTCAGATCATCCTGGGCCGGACAGAGCCGCAGGGGCTTTTAGTCTTCCAGCAGCCGAAATCTATGGAAGCGGTGGAAGAGCAGGTCGATGATGTCCCGCGCGACATGCATCGCTACAAGGATGCGGCAGGCAACAGATATGACTTTGGTTTCGGCATGAACTGGAGTGGTGTGATCAAGGACGAACGCACCGCGAAGTATACAGCCAGGCCGCTGACAAAGATCAGCAGCTTTGATTTCGGAAGTAAATTCCTCTCGGCAGCCGGTGAGGCAGCTGAAGGATCGACAGAGGCACTTGAAGAGTTAAGCGAGGCTGGAACGGAGTCCGCTCTTGAATGAGCAGCACCGGTCTTTGCGTGATCCGTAAACAGCACCGGATCCCCTTTTACGGGGATCCGGCAGCTAACCAAAAATGACGGGAGGAAAAAAGATGGTTAAAATCCTGACATCACTGTTGGCTCCGATCGTAACGCCGATGGGAGTCAGCGAAGCAGACCTGTCTGCCTATATCACACAGCTGCAGGGCTATGTGTGGGCGGCTCTGCTGCTCATACTGGCCATGATCGTGATCATGTTCCTGGCTCATCTGGCAAAGAAGGGCAACCGCCATGTGATCCGCTGGATCGCGGGCCTTGGCTGTCTGGCCGGCCTGGTCGGCATCATCAATGCGATCTGTTTCGGCCCGATGTATAACAACGTGGCAGGTTTCCTGAATGCTTCCAAAGTGGAGCTCTCGGAAGAGACGGTCGCCCAGAGTAAGGCGACCATCCAGAAAGTCGGCGAAGAAGGCATCATTCTGCTGAAGAATGACGGCATTCTTCCGCTGGGCGAGGATACAAAGAAACTGAATGTATTCGGATGGGCTTCCACCAATCCGCTGTTCGGCGGCACGGGATCGGGCTCCTCCGACGCGACAACGGCAGTAGGCATCCTGCAGTCCTTAAAGGATGCGGGCTTTGAGACAAATGACGGCTTAAGCGGCATGTACCGCGAGTATCGGACGGACCGTCCCACCATCGCCATGGCGAGT
Organism: Porcincola sp.; assembly: GCA_045118075.1. GTDB lineage: Bacteria > Bacillota > Clostridia > Lachnospirales > Lachnospiraceae > Merdiplasma. Next base: position 5,678 of record JBGUOI010000190.1, read on the forward strand.
CAGGACTGGACGCTTCCGGAACCGCCGGTCAGCTGCTACAATGACAACCTGATGGGCGCCACGAAGGAATTTGCCGATACGGCTGTGATCGTGATCGGCCGTTCCGGCGGTGAAGGTGCGGACCTTCCCACCGACATGGCAGCCGTGATCGGCGGTTACTACAACCCGGCGGCTTCCATCTCCGCGGCACCCGGTAATTACAGCTACATGAACGCCGTTTATTACAACAACGGCGCGTATGATGACTTTGAAGAGGGCGAATCTTACCTGGAACTTTCCAAAACAGAGGAAGACCTGGTGGAAAAGGTCTGCTCGGAATTTGATAAGGTCATCGTGATCATCAATGCCAACAATGCCATGGAACTTGGCTGGGTGGATGAATATGAGCAGATCGGTGCGGTCATCCTTGCACCCGGTTCCGGCAACACCGGTTTCGCGGCACTTGGTGAGATCATGAGCGGCAAGATCAACCCCTCCGGCAAAACGGTGGACACCTATGTCAAAGACCTGATGGATACGCCGTATATCAACAACATCGGCAATATGTCCTATACGAACGTGGATGACCTCAAGGCTGCCATCGCGGCTGCGGACGGCGCCTATGAAGGTACGATCGCTTTCGTCAACTATGTGGAAGGCATCTATGTCGGCTACAAGTATTATGAGACCGCTTCCGATGAAGGCGCGATCAACTACGAGGAGAAAGTTCAGTATCCGTTCGGGTACGGCTTAAGCTACACGACCTTTGAACAGAAGATCGACAGCCTCACCGACGACGGTGATACCGTAACGCTTCAGGTAAACGTGACCAATACCGGCGACGTGGCCGGCAAGGACGTGGTGGAAGTGTACTTTACTCCGCCTTACACCGACGGCGGCATCGAAAAAGCTTCCGTGAACCTGATCGACTTTACGAAGACAGCCCAGCTGGAGCCCGGAAAGAGCGAGACCTATTCGTTTACGATCCCCAAGGAAGAGATGGCATCCTTCGATTCCGAAGGCGTAAAGATCGAAGGCGGCGGGTATATCCTGGAAGCAGGTGAGTACAAGCTCTCGATCCGCTCCGATTCCCATACGGTTCTTGATGAGCAGTCCTTTACGGTGGACGCCGATATCGACTACAGCACCGACGGCCGCTCTTCCGACAAGATCCCGGCGGTCAACCGGTTCCAGGATTACGCCAGGGGCAAGTTCGAGGTCCTCTCCCGTGCGGGCGGGTTCGCCAACTACGACGCTACCTGCGGACGCAAACTTGAGGAAGCGGACTTTGTGATGGATGATGAGACCAGAGCCAAGGTCGAAGAATATGCGGTCGGTTCCTATGACAGCACGAAGTATAACGACGACGCGGATGAGATGCCGGCGACCGGTGAAAAGAACGGCCTTAAACTGGCTGACATGACCGGTAAGGACTATGATGATCCCGACTGGGACAAGCTGCTTGACCAGCTTTCCTTCGATGACATGGCGACCATGATCAATGTCGGCGGCTGGCAGACGGCAGCCATCGACTCGGTCGGCAAAGTCGGCACCTCCGACTGCGACGGCCCTGCAGGCCTGAGCAACTTCATCACCGGTGCGTACGGAACTGCATATCCTTCAGAGGTCCTGATGGCGATGACCTGGAATAAGGATCTGGCTTATGAGATCGGAACTTCCATGGGTCAGGAATACATGGACGCCAACAATTACGGCTGGTACGGACCTGCGATGAATACCCACCGCAGCGCTTTTGCCGGACGTAACTTTGAGTATTACTCCGAGGACGGCATCCTTGCCGGTAAGATGGCTGCGGCGGAGATCAACGGCGCCGGCACCAAGGGCGTCTATCCGTACATCAAGCATTACGCGGCCAATGACCAGGAGACCAACCGCTGCTCGTTCCTGCTGACCTATGCTCCGGAACAGGCTTTTCGTGAGATCTACTTAAGGCCTTTCGAGCTCGCAGTCAAGAACTATGAAGGGAAAGCACTGGCAGCCATGTCCGCGTTCAACTGGATCGGAACCGAGCCCGGCTGCGCCAACAACGAGCTGCTCAACACGATCCTTCGTGAAGAGTGGGGATTCAGAGGCATGGTCGAGACCGACTACAACGGTTCCTACGGCTTCCAGATCACAGACCACTGCATCCGCAACGGCAACGACCTGATGCTCGGCTTCAACAGTGCCGCTTCCAATGTGCTTTCGGACCAGAGCGCGACTGCTGTCAAGGCAATGCGCCAGGCCTGCAAGAACATCCTTTACACCATCGGCAACAGTGGTTATTACACGCTGAACGACCAGACCAAGGGCGGCCTGACCAACATGCAGAAGCTCTTCTACGGCGCCGATGCGGCAGCTGCAGCGGTCATCCTGATCCTGCTTGCGATCGTGCTGATCCGCTGGAGAAAGAAGAAAAAAGCATAAAAGCGTGACAGATAGTTCATCTGATTTACGCAGCGCCCGGGTTTTCCCGGGCGCTGTTTTAATTTGGTCCGGTATCCCCCGGACTGCTGTACACAAAGTCTTTTTAGTGGTAGGATACTTACACAGCGACCGGTTTTATCATTTTCTTGTAAAGGAAGTGTTTTTGCCCTGATATGATTAGTATCTTAATTAACGGTTTTTTGCTTACGATGGTGGTCGAGCTGCTGAGCAGGAGCTCTTTCCCCGCGCTTTTTGCGTTTATTGTGGGATCGCCGCTGAAATTCATCTGCAATGTGCTGATCATTACACTGACGCTGTCGATCGCGCTGTTGTCTAAAAGGCGGTATTTTCTGCAGGCCCTGATCTCCATTTTCTGGATCATACTCGGTGTGATCAACCATGTGGTGCTGATCTACCGGATGACGCCGTTTTCCGCGGAGGATCTCAAACTTCTGCCGGCTCTTAAAATGATCATCAAAAACTACGTTACGCCGGAGATCGTGATCGCCCTGATCGTTTTTGCGGTCCTGGTGGCGGCTGTCGTCGTGCTGCTTTTTCTGAAACTGCCTACAGACGTGAGGCGGGAAAGTGTTTTTGCGGCTGCGGCTTCGATCGGCGCAGTAGCCCTGTGCCTGGTCCTGACCATGGATATGGTGACGAAGACGGATGCCCTGTCGGAAAACTATGAGAACCTGGCGGTTGCCTACGATAATTACGGGTTTGCCTATATGCTCTCCAACAGTATGCTGGACGGAGGAATCGGGGAACCTGAAAGATATGATAAATGGAGGATCGACAAGATCGCACGGCTGATCAGGGAGGATGATGAGCCTGCTGATGAGGAAAGTGAGCAGGTAAAACCGGATATCATTATGATCCAGCTTGAATCGTTCTTTGATCCGGTTTATGTCGTTGGACATTCCTACAGCCAGGATCCGATCCCGTTTTTCAGGTCCCTGAAGCGTAAATACCCGAAAGGATTCCTTGATGTACCGGTGGTCGGTGCCGGAACCGTAAATACGGAATTCGAGATACTCAGCGGGATGAGTACATCCTACTTTGCGGCGGGAGAATATCCCTACAATACGATTCTCCAGACGAAGACCGCAGAGACGATGCCTTTTATCCTCAGGGAGGACGGGTATACCTCGACGGCGATCCACAACAACACGGGAACGTTCTATCACCGTGACCTGGTCTTTTCAAAACTGGGATTTGACCGGTTCATTCCCATGGAATACATGTACGGAATCACCAGGACCCCGACTAACTGGGCGAAGGACGAAGTACTTCCGGATCTGATCATGAGATCGCTGGATGCCTCGGTAGGCCCTGACTTTATCTATACGATCACTGTCCAGAGCCACGGCAGTTATCCGGATCACCCTGTTCTCGACAACCCGCGGATCTCCGTGGGCGGTCCGCAGGCGGTGAACATCAACCCGCTGGAATACTATGTCAACCAGCTGCGCGATGTGGACAATATGATCAAGACGCTGGTATCCGCCCTCAAAGAACGGGGTGAACCGACCATCCTGGTGCTGTACGGGGACCATCTTCCGGCAATCGGAATCAGGGAGGAGAAACTGCTGCATCCGGATCTTTATGATACCGAGTATGTGATCTGGACTACTCCGGGGCTGGAGACGAAAGGCGGGAATCTCAAGGCGGAAAACCTGGGCACAAAAATCCTTTCGATCGCCGGGAACAGAAAAGGTATCCTGCCGCGTTTTCATCGCCGGTTCGATGATACAGAAGAATATGAGGAGTATCTTAAACTGCTCGAATATGATATGCTGTATGGAGATGGATATATCTTTAAAGACTTCGAGGATGAGATCGATCTGGGACCGGCAGATGAAAACGGGGTGCGTGCCTATCGGCCGACAAAGCTCACCTTCGGCCTTGACCCGATCACCGTTGATTCGTATTCAGCCGAGGGTGATGCGCTGATCGTTAAAGGCAGTCATTTTAATGAATTTTCGAAAGTCCAGATCGATGAGACTCTTCTCGAAACAGAATATGTTGATTCGGAGACGCTTCGAGTGACAGGGACAATTCCCGAAAAGGGAGAGGTGCTCAGAGTCATCCAGTGTGATGAGTATCTTGAACAGATCGGCGGCAGTTCCAATGAGATCAGATATACAGAAAGCCAAGGAGAAAAAGAATGAGAGCATTATTTATCGGAGGGACCGGTACGATCAGTACCGCGATCGTAAGAAAGCTGGCAGAGGATCCGCTCTGGGATGTCTGGCTGCTCAATAGGGGCAACCGTTCGGCTGTAACTCCGCCCGGGGTGCATCTGATCACGGCTGATATCCATGATGAAGCCGCTGCCGCCGAGGCTGTCAAAGACATGGTGTTTGACTGTGTCTGTGAATTCATTGGCTTTGTCAGGGAGGATGTGGAGCGCGATTATCGTCTTTTCAAAGACAGGACCAGACAGTACATCTACATCAGTTCTGCCTCCGCTTACCACAAACCCTGTGCAAGCCACGTGATCACCGAGGGAACCAGCCTGGCCAACCCCTATTGGGAATACTCCAGGAACAAGATCGAGTGTGAGAAGTTCCTGATGGAAAAATACTGTGAAGAAGGCTTCCCGGTTACCATCGTTCGGCCGAGCCACACTTATGATGAGCGGAGCATCCCGCTGGGAGTCCACGGAAAGAAAGGAAGCTGGCAGGTGATCCGCCGCATGATGGAGGGAAAACCGGTCATCATCCAGGGAGACGGCACTTCGTTATGGACCATGACTTTCAATGAGGATTTTGCCACCGGGTATATCGGCCTGATGGGCAACCGCGCCGCGATCGGAGAGGCGTTCCAGATCACCGGTGATGAGACGCTCACCTGGAACCAGATCTACGAGACGATCGCCGACGCACTGGGGGTGGAGCTGAACGCTTACCATGTCTCGTCACAGTTCCTGGCCGCCTCCTCCGAAAAACTCGGATATGATCTTACCGGTTCCCTGATCGGGGACAAGTCAAATTCCGTGGTCTTCGACAACAGCAAGCTTAAGAGAGCTGTCCCTGCGATGAAGACTACCATTCCGCTGCATAAGGGAATCCGGATCGCACTCAATTATATCCTGGATCATCCTAAGGAGTGCCAGCGGGAAGATCCGGAGTTTGACGCCTGGTGCGACAAAGTGATCGAGGTGCTTGAGGAAGCAAAAAAAGCTTTCTGAACAGAATGATCTTCAGATAATGAGCCGGTAAAAGCCGGTAAAGATGTGCCGATAAGGAGGCGAGAGTGATGGAGGTTCGAAGAACCCCGCTTTACGAGGAACATGTAAGATGTCAGGGCAAGATGGTCGAGTTCGGCGGGTATTGCCTGCCGGTCCAGTACCAGACCGGGGTGATCAGGGAGCATATGGCGGTGCGCACCGCCTGCGGCCTTTTTGATGTCTCTCATATGGGAGAGATCACCCTGAAGGGAAAGGATGCGGTCAGGAACCTGAACAACCTGCTGACCAATGACTATACCGTTATGAACGACGGACAGGCCAGATACAGCCCGATGTGCTACCCGAACGGAACGACCGTGGATGACCTGATCGTATATAAGGTGCATGATGATGACTATTTCATCGTCGTGAACGCGGCAAATAAGGATAAGGACTTTGCCTGGATCAGGGAAAACATTTCCGGTGATGTCATCGCAGAGGATGTATCAGATTCCTACGCCCAGCTGGCGCTTCAGGGGCCGAATGCACAGAAGATCCTTGAAAAGCTGACTGACCCGGAGAATATTCCGCAGCAGTATTATACAGCCCTCTTTGACCGGGAGGTGGGAGGAATGAAATGCATCGTCTCCAGAACCGGATATACCGGAGAAGACGGGTTTGAGCTGTATCTTGATGCGGATAAAGCTGCGGATATGTGGCGGCTGCTTCTTGAGACCGGTAAAGATGACGGCCTGATCCCCTGCGGCCTCGGCGCGCGTGATACACTGCGCCTGGAAGCATCCATGCCGCTGTACGGACATGAGCTGAGCGATGCCATCACTCCGATCGAGGCAGGACTGGGTTTCTTTGTAAAGAAGGACAAGGAAGCTTTCATCGGAAAAGATGCATTGATCGGACAGGGAACCCCGGCCAGAAAAAGGGTCGGCCTTGAAGTGACCGGAAGAGGGATCGTGCGTGAACACCAGGATGTATTCCTCGACGGAAAAAAGGTCGGGATAACGACCTCCGGAACTTTCTGTCCGTTCCTGGAAAAAGCGGTGGCCATGGCCATGATCGATCAGGAAGCCGCTAAACCCGGCACCGCGCTTGAAGTGGAAGTCAGAGGCCGCCGGATAGCGGTCTGCACCGTAAAAATGCCATTTTATAAAAGATCACATAATTGAAAGGAGACCTGGAATGATATTTCCGAAAGAACTCAAGTACAGCAAGACACATGAATGGATCCGTTTTGAGGACGAGACGACAGCGTATATCGGTATCACGGATTACGCTCAGAGCGAACTTGGAGACCTTGTCTTCGTTAATCTTCCCCTGGAAGGGGATGATGTGGCGATGGGAGAGGCGTTTGCGGATGTCGAGTCTGTAAAGGCCGTCTCTGACGTGATCTCTCCGGTAAGCGGCACCGTCTCTGAAGTCAATGAGATCCTTGCGGATGAACCCCAGATGATGAACGAATCTCCGTATGAAGCCTGGTTCATAAAAGTGACCGATATTTCCGAGCAGGAGGAATTGATGGATGCGGAGGCCTATGAGGCTTTCATTCAGGAAAACGACTGAGGAAACCGTGAGATCTTGGAGGTGAGTGAATGGGCAGTTATGTGCCGAATACTTCCCGGCAGCAAGAGGAGATGCTCCGGGAGTGTGGTTTTGAAAGTTTTGAAGATCTTTACAGGGATGTGCCGGAAACAGTACTGCTGAAAGATAAGCTCGACCTGCCCGAAGGAATGTCCGAGATGGAAGTCATCCGCCGCATGGAGGATCTTGCGGAAAAGAATACGGTCTACCGCCATATTTTCCGCGGAGCAGGTGCCTATCATCACTACATTCCTTCTATCGTCGGCGAGATCGCCGGCAAGGAAACATTCAGGACAGCCTATACGCCGTATCAGGCTGAGATCAGCCAGGGTGTGCTGCAGTCCATCTTTGAATACCAGACCGATATCTGCGAACTGACCGGAATGGACGCCTCGAATGCGAGTGTCTATGACGGAGCCGTGGCAGCCGCCGAAGGCTGCGAGATGTGCAGGGACAGGAAGCGGAGCCGTATACTGGTTTCCGGAACAGTCGACCCTAAAACGACAGCTGTTGTCAGGACATACAGTTTCGGGCGGGATGTGGAAGTGACCATGGTGCCCGAAAAGGATGGTGCAACGGATCTGGCGGCGCTCAAAGAGCTTCTCGGTCCGGATGTTTCATGTCTGCTTATCCAGCAGCCGAACTATTTCGGCATCCTCGAAGAGATGGATGAAGCGGTCAGCCTGGTTCATGAAGCCGGCGCTAAAGTGGTCGTCAGCTGCAATCCGATCTCACTGGCTGTCCTTGAGACTCCGGGTGAGTACGGAGCCGATATAGCCGTGGGCGAGGGACAGCCTCTGGGTATCCCGCTCTCCAACGGCGGACCGTACCTGGGATTTATGGCGGCGACGGCGAAGATGATGCGCCGCCTTCCCGGAAGAATCGTTGGCCAGACGGTGGACTGCAGAGGAAAGAGAGCCTATGTCCTGACCCTTCAGGCCAGAGAGCAGCATATCCGTCGCGAAAAAGCCTCCTCCAATATCTGTTCGAACGAGGCACTGTGCGCACTCAGGGCATCTGCCTACATGGCAGCCATGGGTCCGGAAGGCCTTGAAAAAGCAGCCCGGCAGTGTGCATCAAAAGCTCATTATCTGCTTGGCGCCCTTGAGAAAGCCGGACTGAAGCGGACATATGAGAAAGAGTTCTTCCATGAGTTCGTAACGGAAGGAGAAAAAGCTGACGAGATTCTGAAGACACTTTCCGCAAACGGGATTCTCGGCGGGCTTCCGCTCGGGGACGGAAAGATCCTCTGGTGTGCCACCGAGATGAATACAAAGGAAGAGATGGACGAGACAGCAGCGATCGTAAAGGAGGTGCTCGGGTCATGAAACTGATCTTTGAAAGAAGCACACAGGGAGCTTCAACCGAATACCTTCCTTCATGCGACGTCCCGCAGGTTGAGCTTTCCGGAAAAAAAAGAGGTCGTGAGCTTAGGCTGCCCAGGCTTCCGGAGGTGGAAGTGGACCGGCATTACTCCGAACTGGCAAGGAATGCCCACGGTGTCAATGACGGTTTTTATCCTCTCGGTTCGTGCACGATGAAATATAACCCTGCGGTGAATGAGGATGCGGCCGCACTTGACGGATTTACGAAGATCCATCCTCTTCAGGATGAGGAGACCAGGAAAGGCTGCTCACAGCTGATCGATGAACTGGAAAAATACCTGTGCGAGATCACGGGGATGGATGCGATGTCTCTCCAGCCCGCAGCCGGTGCCCACGGTGAATTTACGGGACTTTTGCTGATCAAGGCCTGGCACCGCTCAAAAGGAGATCTGAAGCGGACAAAAATCATCGTTCCCGACTCTGCTCACGGCACAAATCCTGCCAGTGCTTCGATGGCCGGGTTTGAAGTGATCAGCATTCCGTCAGATGAAAACGGCTGTGTTGACCTGGCCGCCCTGAAAGCAGCTGTGGGAGAAGACACGGCCGGCCTGATGCTTACGAACCCGAATACGGTAGGATTGTTTGATCCGAATATTCTGGAGATCACGAGAATCGTTCATGAGGCCGGCGGCCTTTGCTATTATGACGGAGCTAACCTGAATGCGGTCATGGGTATTGCCCGCCCCGGAGATATGGGGTTCGACGTGGTCCATCTTAATCTCCACAAGACATTCGCCACACCGCACGGCGGCGGCGGCCCGGGAAGCGGACCGAGCGGATGCAAGGCGTTCCTGAAGCCTTTCCTTCCCGGAAAGGATGACCCGATGAGCATCGGCGCAGTCCGCTCATTTGGCGGAAACTTCCTGGTCGCGGTAAAAGCGTATGCCTACCTGATCTCGATCGGCGCCAAAGGAGTACCCGAGGCGGCAAGATGCGCTGTTTTGAACGCAAATTACATGAAGACGAAGCTTGCCGATCTGTATCCGATGGCTTACGATACGGTGTGCATGCACGAGTTTGTCATGAGCCTGGAGAAGATGAAGCACGAGATCGGTGTGTCGGCTCTGGATGTCGCGAAAGCGATGCTTGACCACGGGATCCATCCGCCGACCATGTACTTCCCTCTGATCGTCCATGAGGCGCTGATGGTGGAACCGACCGAGACGGAGACAAAGGATACGCTCGACGAGGCCGTGCAGCTTCTGAGGGATATCCATGCCGCAGCTTATGCCGATCCTGAAAAAATGCACTCTTTGCCGCTTCATACGACGGTCGGGAGACTTGACGAGGTCGGTGCGGCTCGAAATCCGGTGATCCGTTATGAGTTTGAAGCTTAGTCTGATCAGGACCAAAGAGACTTTTCCATGTGCCAATCTGGCACTGGAAAAGTTTCTTACTTTCTGCCCGCAGAAGGAGGAAGTGATTCTTTTCCTGTGGCAGAATAAAAAGACCGTAGTGATCGGGAGAAACCAGAACGCCTGGAACGAATGCAATGTCGAAAAACTCAGGGCGGATGAGGGCACTCTGGTGCGGCGTCTCTCGGGGGGAGGCGCTGTTTTCCATGACCTCGGAAACCTTAATTTTTCTTTTCTTGCAAGGAAAGAAGACTATGATGTTTCACGGCAGCTGGATGTAATTCTGGAAGCGGTGCGCATGCTGGGGATCGACGCCGGAAAGAGCGGTAGGAATGACCTGACGGTCCGGGGACAGAAGTTTTCCGGGAATGCTTTTTACGAGAGCGGGGATCATGCCTGCCATCACGGGACGCTGATGGTGGATGTGGATAAAGAACTTCTGGGAAGATACCTGAATGTTTCGGAAGATAAACTCAAAAGCAAAGCGGTCTCTTCGGTGCGTTCCAGAGTGGTCAACCTGAAAACGCTCAATGAGAGCGTGACGATCGACAAGCTCGCCGAAACGATGGCTGCGGCTTTCGGAAAAGTATACCGGGAAACGGTAAACCTTTTTGAAAAGGAACGGCTTGATGCAGAACAGATAAGTTCGGATACGGCATTTTTCGCTTCCTGGGACTGGACATTCGGGCGGCGGATTCCTTTTACGCACCGGATGGGAAAACGGTTCGACTGGGGCGATGCCGTGCTGGAACTGCGGGTCGAAGAGGGGATCATCCGGCAGGCCGTTTGCTGGTCCGATGCGATGGACCAGGAGCAGATCCTTCGGATCGGATCTGCCCTCGAAGGCTGCCGTTACCGGGAGAACGATATCGAAAAAGCGCTTTGTTCCGTTACGGAGACAGAACCGCTTCAGGAAAAGATGAGAGCGGATATCCTAAACCTGATCCGATCGGAAATTTAAAAATATAAAGAGAGGCCCGCGATAAGGAGCGGGAAAGTGAAGAAAAATGAGAGAATTTGACCTGGTCGTGATCGGTGCCGGCCCCGGCGGATATGAAGCCGCCCTGGAAGCCGCCCGGGTTTACAAAATGAAGACCGCCCTTGTCGAGAAAAGCGCACTGGGCGGGACCTGTTTAAACCGCGGATGCATTCCCACGAAGGCGCTTCTTCACAGCGCCGCGATCTGGCGTCAGCTGAAGGAAGCTGATCATTGCGGGATCAGTGTATCGGGGATGAGCGCCGATCCGGAGAAGATGCACCAGTATAAGGATGAAGTGACGGGACGTTTAAGGGACGGGATCGCTGCGATGATGAAGCAGCAGAAGGTCAGCGTGTTCTCCGGAACGGGAATGATCACGGACGCTCACCATGTGAAGGTCACATCAGCAGAGAACGGCGAAGAAAGAGTGCTCGAGACAGAGTATATCCTGATCGCCACGGGCTCTGTTGTATCCAGACCTCCCATACCGGGACTGGATCTTCCGGGCGTACTGACCAGCGATGAACTGCTTGAGAAGAGGGATTCAATTCCGGAGCAGCTGGTGATCATCGGCGGCGGTGTGATCGGCATGGAATTTGCCTTCCTTTACGGCAGCCTCGGGACAAAGGTAACGGTGATCGAAGCGCTGCCCAGGATCCTTGCAAACCTGGATAAGGAGATCTCACAGAGCCTGAGGATGCAGCTTAAAAAGCTTGAGGTGGATATCCATGCATCGGCCGCGGTGAGTAAGATCTATCAGTCTGATGACGGAAAGCTTGTCTGTGAGTACCGGGAGAAGGAGACAGACCAGTGCGTGACGGCGGAGAATATCCTGGTCTGCACGGGACGCCGTCCGTTCACGGAAGGACTGTTCGCGGAAGGCATCGACGTTGAGACAAACCGCGGCAGGATCACAACGGATGAATTCGGCAGGACCAGCATTGAAAACGTCTATGCGATCGGTGATGTGACAGGAAAGATCATGCTTGCTCATGCCGCCGCGGCTCAGGGCAGAAATGCACTTGCCCATATGAACGGACTTCCGGCGCCGATCAGGGAGGACCTGGTTCCTTCATGCATCTACACGGATCCGGAGATAGCCTGTGTGGGAATGACCCTTGAAGAGGCGAAGTCGAACGGAATTGAAGCCGTGAGCCGAAAAGCGCTGATGACTTCCAACGGAAGAAGCGTCATCGCCGGACAGGACAGAGGATATATCCGGGTGGTCTATGAAAAGGAGAGCGGCAGGGTTCTGGGAGCCCAGATGATGTGCGAAAACGCGTCTGATCTGATCAGTGAATTTACGCAGGCGATCGCCCTCGGAACGACACTAGACCGGATGGGCAGCGTGATCAGGCCTCATCCTTCCTTCAGCGAAGGAATCACGGATGCGGTAAGGCTTTAACGATTAGAGAGGATTTGAAAAATGAAGATCGTCATTATGGATGCCCAGGGGGGCGGGATCGGCAGGATGCTGACTGAACAGATGAGAAAGGCTCTGCCGGATCAAAGGCTGGTGGCAGTGGGAACGAATGCGGCTGCGACAGCGGCCATGCTCAAAGCCGGCGCCAGCCAGGGCGCGACCGGAGAGAACGCGGTGCGAGTGAATGCGGCCGATGCCGACCTGATCCTGGCCCCGATCGGAATGCTCTTGTGCGACTCCATGCTGGGAGAAGTGACGGATCAGATGGCACTGGCAATCGGCCGGTCCCCCGCGCACAAGATTCTTATTCCGATGTCACGGTGCGGGGTCAAGGTGGCCGGGACACCGGAAATGACTATCGCCGAAGGAGTGGCAGGCGCGGTCAAAGCTGCGCTCGCCTGGCTCGGACAGCCTTAAGAGCTGCCTTACGCCGGATCGGTAAGTTCTTCCATACGTGATATGGCTTCATCAAAGACCTTCAGCGCTTCATCGATGGGAGCGGAAGTGGACAGGTCGACCCCGGCTTTCTTTAAAAGACTGACAGGATCCTGTGTGCATCCGCTGCTTAAGAATTCCAGATAAGGCTTCACCGCGGCTTCCCCCTGTTCCAGGATGCGGTGAGCGATCGCAACCGAGGCCGCAAAGCTGGTCGCATACTGATAAACATAGAAGTTGTAGTAAAAATGCGGGATACGGCACCATTCATAGGCGATCAGCGGATCGGAGACCATATCGGGGCCGAAATAGTCCTTATTGAGCTGAAGATAGGTGTCGCACAGGGTCTGCGCGGTCAGCGGGATCCCGTTCTGCGCCATCTCGTTGGTGCTGCGCTCGAATTCCTCGAACATGGTCTGACGGAAGAGCGTTCCTTTAAAACTTTCAAGATAGTGATTGATCAGATAAGCCTTCTCCTCACGGGAGGAGGCATTATTGTACAGATATTCCAGCAGCAGGATCTCATTGGTAGTGGAGGCGACTTCCGCTACAAAGATCTTATAATCGGCATTCAGCAGGGACTGGTTTTTCGTTGAGTACCAGGTATGCATGGAATGCCCCATTTCGTGCACCAGCGTGAAGACACTGTCGAGGTTGCCGCTGTAATTGAGCAGCATATACGGATGGACATCATAGACGCCGGAAGAGTAGGCGCCGCTGCGTTTGCCTTTGTTCTCCATCACATCGATCCAGCGTTCCTGATAGGCCTTCTTCACGATATCAAGATATTCCTCCCCGAGAGGAGCGAGTGCTTTTAAAGAGATCTCTTTCGCCTCTTCATAGGAGACTTTTTTGTCGAAATCCGGCAGCATGGGGACATAGACATCGTACATATGGAGCTCATCCACGCCAAGGAGTCTGCGGCGCAGGGATACATACCGGTGCATGCTGCCGATATTCCTGCGCACGGAGGCGATCAGGCTGTCACAGACGGAAGGATCCACATTGTTGGCATCGACCGCCGCCTCAAAAGCTGAGGAATAATGTCTGGCCCCGGCATAGAAAAGCTGCTGCCTTACCTGCCCGTCGTAGAGGGCAGCCCAGGTATTTTTAAACTCACCGAACCGGGTGTAGTACTTTTCAAAAACATCCTTGCGAAGTGCGCGGTCGGAAGACATCTCGAGCGGGACAAAACGTCCGTTGGAGATCGGGATCTCGCTGCCTTCCTCATCAGTCACGGACGGAAACGTCATATCCGCATCGGAAAGCATGCCGAACGCATTCGAAGGAGCCATGCTCATCTCCGCAGCCGAAGCCAGCAGCCGCTCTCCGGCGGCATCCAGTGAGTGCGCGCGTCTTCTGAGAATTTCCCTGATGGTCACATCAAAATCGTGCAGAGAAGGTTCCTCGTCGAAAAACCGGTCAAGATCTTCCGCGGAGACAGCCAGAATGGCAGGCTCTATAAAAGCGGTCTTCTCCCCGATCTGCGCATAAGCTTTCTGTGCTCTCATAAAAAGCTCCTGGGAATCGGCATTGCCGGTATCTTCATCATTTTTCATATGAGCATAACCATAGACACGGTCCGTCTTAAGCATGCATTTTTCAAACAGGCGCATCGCCTTGAGCAGGTTTTGGGCGTTATCGGTGATGCAGGATTCCATTGCGGCGATCTCATCCGCGATAGAAAGCATCTCATTAAGGTCTTTTTCCCACGCGGCGGTATCGGGGAAAATATCCTCCAGGCGCCAGGTCAGTTCTTCGGGAATCTCATTTCGAAGCGGTAATTTCTGTTCCATTATGATAAACCTCCGGATCAATTTTCTTCTCCTATCATAAAGCAGAGCAAAAAAAGCGTCAACGCCGGCAGAGACAGTAAATTGACAGTGTCAATGGCGGAAATTATAATGAAGATGGTTTCATTTATTGTCCTGAAAGGAGATAAACAGATATGAAAAAGATAGTAACAGACAAAGCCCCGGCAGCCATCGGCCCTTATTCACAGGGATATGTGACAAACTCTATGGTGATCACGTCCGGTCAGATCCCGATCGACCCGGCGACCGGCGAAGTGGTAGAAGGCGGGATAAAAGAACAGGCAGAGCAGTCCTGCAAAAATGTCATTCAGGTACTCGAGGCGGGCGGCGCGAATGCCGAAGCAGTAGTCAAGACTACCTGTTTCCTTGCGGACATGGGAGACTTTGCCGCATTCAACGAAGTCTATGCTCAGTATTTTACGGGAGCTCCCGCGCGCAGCTGCGTGGCGGTGAAGACACTTCCGAAGAATGTGCTGTGTGAGATCGAAGCAATCGCAGAACTGTGAAGATGACATAGGGCACTCCTTGAACTCATTTCGATATAACAACAAAAGGCAAAGTCAAAGGATCTTAAGCTATTTGCCGCTTTTGAAAACGCTGTGCCGCCTAAAGAATGCTTTCTTCGCAAACTCGCGCACTGTCGTGCGCTCAGACAGTGCTCCGAAAGCATTCGCTATGCGCGCGTTTTCTGCAGCGGCGGCATAGGCTTAAGATCTTTTTGACTTTGCCTTTATGTTGATACATTTGCACTGCTCCCAAGGACGGTACTGCGCCGTTCCCTATGACATAGGACACTCCTCTGCACAAAGGAGAAAAAAAGTACCACCCTGTTCCAAAGGGGACGTTACCGCAGCGCCGGTACTTGGCGAGGGCGAAGCCTGAGCCTTATGTACCGCTGCGCGAGGTAAGAACGGGAGTGTTCCCCGTGGAACAGGGTGGTGCTTTTTCATTTTGAATATATTTATGGGGAGTGTCCCCTGTCATTTCTCTTTGCGTGAATACTCCATCCCCAGCCGGTTGCGGGTCACATAGATCCCGTCGCCGATCTCCTGGGCAGCCCACCGGTCATAGGAGTTGTTCTCGATATCGGTGTCGTTGTAGATCGTGTAATACTCCTCGGAGCGCATCGTGTCGCGCTGATTAGCCGCGAGCGTATATTCACTGCTCCAGTAAGGATCGTGGTCATTGCCGGAAGTCTCGTAGGTCTGCACCTCCACCCAACGGTCAATGTCGTAATAGTACTTGGTCTGGTAGACCGGTTCGGAGCGGTAGACAGGCTCCTGCTCGGGTTCGTCGTAGTACTCGGTGCGGTAGACCGGAGTGGTAACGGGATGCTCGCTGAAGGTACCGTTGCCGTTGTCGGTATATTCATAGGAGGTCTCGTAGTGGTCTATGACCTGCCTTGATTTGGTTACGTAGACTGTACGGTAATGGTCGAACACCTGCCGGTATCCGGAAAGCTCGGTCTTCTGGTCCGTGACTCTTGCTTCGAACGGTACGGACCAGCCCGATTCCGAGAAGGTCCGAAGTTCTTCGACCGTCACCTGACGCGCCCACCTGAAACCGGAGATGGCTTCCGCATCGGTGTGAGGCCAGAACAGGAAGGCCAGCAAGATAACGGCTGCTGCCAGGAGAATCCCGGTAAAGGGACTGCGGTGATGTTCCGATGCGATCGGTGTCTCTTCTTTTTTAACATAGGTCTCTTTTGGCACTTCTTCGGTCCGTCCGACCTGTTTGAACTGACCGTTCTTGTCCTTTATATAGACTGTCTCCTGGGTGCTGCCGCCGTAGTCCTGTTCCTTTTCGGTCTTATCAGCGCCGCAGTGCACACATTTCTCGTCAATATAATTATTCAGGCTTCCGCAGAAAGCGCAGATCCACTCTTTGTGCTGTCCGTCCGCGTCTTCTCTGGAAAGGCCCGCTGCGGCAAGCTCCTGGTCCGAGACTTCCTCGACGGATTTCATATAGTAACGGACATTCTTATCTTTGGCGGAACCGCAGCCGGGGCAGATGTCCACCAGCCCGTCGATTCCTTTGGCACCGCAGTGAGGGCAGTCCCAATATCCTTTGATGATCCGATCAGCCATTTCCAAACCCTTTCTTCGGTGCTGGCCATACGCTGGCACAGTACTCAATGATTCACAAAGCTGCTGAATACGATTATACAACATTAAAAGTCTCTGATAAAGAAAAACCTTGTGGACAAATTAAAGGATCAGATGATAAAAGCTCACGGACTTGTCAAACCGGGGGGATGGAGTATACTGAAAAAAAGCCATGATTTCAGATGAGAAAGAGGAGTGAAAATGAGTACAGAGTTTGAACAGGAACTGGAACAGCTTTCGGAGAAAATGACATCTTCCGAGACGGTGTATGACGGGGTGCTGCTTCATGTGGTGCGTGATGAGGTAGAACTTCCGAACGGGAACGGCTCCGTGCGGGAACTGATCCGCCATGTCGGCGCCGTGGCGGTGATTCCGATGACCGAAGACGGGAGAGCAGTCGTAGAAAGACAGTATCGCTATCCGCTTGATGAAGTGATCACGGAGATCCCGGCCGGAAAACTGGACGGGCAGGATGAAGACCGGCTCGAAGCGGCTATGCGTGAATTGAGAGAGGAGACCGGGATCAGCGCGGATGAATGGATCAGCCTCGGGGATTACTATCCGACACCGGCTTACAGTGATGAAATTATTACGATCTATCTGGCCAGAGGCCTTCACCGCGGAGCGCAGGACCTTGACGAAGACGAATTCCTGAATGTAAAGGAAGTACCGCTGAGCGATCTGGTCGATGAAGTCATGGACGGAAAGATCGCGGACGGTAAGACGCAGACAGCCATCCTGAAGGCAGCGCGGTATCTTTCCATGGAAAAGAAATGACAGCAGCCGGCTTACGGGACGATCACGTTGACCAGAACAGCAGCGATGATGCCGACAACAGCTCCGGCAATGACTTCAGGCAGTGTATGACCGAGCAGCTCGGGGTATTTCGGCAGTTTTTTCCAGAATTCATCGTCTCCGGCAGCGCGTTCGCTGACCAGACGGTTGATCACTTTGCTCTGTTCACCGGTTACCCGGCGCACATTCAGAGCATCGTAGATAACCATGATAGAGAAAAAAACAGTCATCGGAAATTCGAAACCACCCGTTCCGTACCGGCAGGCAGTCTCGATCATCAGGCCAAACACGGTTGCGGTGTGCGAGCTGGGCATGCCGCCGCCGGTCAGCAGCCTGTCGAGGGATGCGCCTTTCGCGAGCTGAATGACCATTTTGACGAGCTGGGCCGCCACCCAGGAAAAGGCCCCGGCCAGAAAAAGCGGGTTTGTGATGAACGCGAGAACATAAGACATAAAAAACCTCCTTTATAAAGGAAAGATATACATCTGTATTATAGCATTAAAGCCCTGTACTTGACAGATTCGAAAACGTCTTCTATGATTATATCCGGTTTTGTTTTTGTGATCGGACATGATCACTGAAAGGAGTCAGAAAAATGAAAAATTCACCTGTGAAAACGATTGTAGCCATCGGTATCGGCGCTGCGCTGTTCTTTGTGCTCGGACGTTTTGTAGCCATTCCGAGTCCGGTACCCAACACGAACATCTCTACCCAGTATGGTCTGCTGGCATTTATGGCGGCTCTGTTCGGCCCGGTTGCCGGTGCCCTGATCGGACTGATCGGCCATGCCCTGATCGATTTCAGCTACGGCTGGGGAATCTGGTGGAGCTGGGTCATCGCTTCCGCATGCTTCGGAGCTTTGATGGGACTGGCAGCGAACAGACTGAAACTGGCCGACGGAGAGTTCGGCTCCAAAGGTTTCATCGGTTTTAATGTATGCCAGATCATCAGCCATATCATTGCCTGGGGACTCATCGCTCCGGTGCTCGATATCCTGATCTATGCAGAGCCCGCAAACAAAGTGTTCCTGCAGGGTCTTGTCGGCGGGGCAGCCAATATTGTGACCACAGCCATTATCGGAACAATTCTGTGTGCTGCTTACGCAGGGTCCAAACCCAAGAGCGGAAGCCTCTCCAGAGATAACTGATCTGATCCGGCTGGATGACGAAAGAACATTGATCATGACGGCGGAAGAATTTCCGCCGTTTTTGCTGTTCGAACAGCAGCATGATGCTGCGGAGGACAGCTCAGGTTTAAGAAAGGACGAAACCGGATGCCTCAGGATAATGGTCGTGAACTCTTATTGGAGTTTGCTCACTTCGGATTTCAATATAAAGCGCAGTCGCAGCCGACGCTGTATGATATCAACCTCAAGCTGCACAAAGGAGAGAAGATCCTGATCGCAGGCCCGTCCGGATGCGGGAAATCGACGCTGGCGAACTGCATCAACGGACTGATCCCGTTCTCCTACAAAGGGAAAATGACCGGCAGCTGTCAGATCAGAGGAAAAGAAACCTCTAAGATGAGCCTTTTTGAGATCTCAAAGACAGTGGGTACCGTGCTGCAGGATTCCGATGCGCAGTTCATCGGACTGACCGTGGCGGAGGATATTGCATTTGCGCTGGAAAATGACTGTGTCGGCGAGCCGTCTCTCCATGAGCTGGTGAGCAAGGCTGCAGATACGGTCGGAATCGGGACCCATTTAACAAATGCTCCGGGAGCCCTTTCCGGAGGCCAGAAACAGCGGGTCTCCCTGGCCGGCGTCATGGTGGGCGACGTAGACCTGCTGCTGTTTGACGAGCCGTTGGCTAACCTTGACCCGGCAACAGGCAAGGTGACGGTCGAACTGATCGATGAGATCCGGGAAAAGACCGGCGCTGCCGTAGTGATCATTGAGCATCGCCTTGAGGATGTGCTTCATCGGGAGGTGGACCGGATTATTCTCATGAATGACGGCCGGATCATAGCGGATCTTTCTCCCGATGAACTCCTGTGCAGCGGCCTGCTGAAGGAGAACGGCATCCGGGAACCGCTGTATCTGACGGCGCTTAAATATGCCGGCGTTCCTGTGACTCCGGATAAAAATCCGCGAGGGATCCAGGTCCTGTCACTGACGCCGGAAGATAAGGAGAGGGTCAGGAACTGGTTCACGAAAGACAGAAGGTATATTCACCCGGATACGGGCAGTGTGATGCTGGAGGCAAAGAACCTCTCTTTTGCCTACCCGAACGGGCGGCAGGCACTTGATGATGTGTCGGTCCAGATCAGGGAAGGCGAGATGCTGGCGATCGTGGGTACGAACGGAGCCGGGAAATCGACTTTCTCGAAAGTAATATGTGGGATGGAGACGGCCCAATCGGGAACGATCCGTTATGCCGGAGCGGAAGATTGGATGAGTCTCTCCATCAAGGAGAGAGCGGATCATATCGGATACGTGATGCAAAGTCCCAACCAGATGATCTCTCAGATCATGATCCGTGACGAAGTGGCGCTGGGGCTTCAAAAGCGCGGTTTTAGTGATGAAGAGATCGACCGCCGCGTGGAGAGGGTGCTCAGGATCTGCGGCCTTTGGCCGTTCCGCAGCTGGCCGATCTCTGCGCTGAGCTTCGGACAGAAAAAGCGTGTCACGATTGCTTCCATCCTGGTACTTAATCCGGAAATGATCATTCTTGATGAACCGACGGCAGGACAGGACTATCGTCACTATAACGATATCATGGAATTCCTGAAAGATCTGCGGGAAGACGGGTATACTGTCGTTATGATCACCCACGATATGCATCTGATGCTGGAATACGCGGACCGGTGCGTAGTTTTTACCGGGGGAAAAGTGATCGCGGACAGAACCGCCGCCGGTGTGCTGACCGATCCGGGTCTGGTCAGTCAGGCAAATCTGAAAGAAACTTCACTTTACGACCTGGCCAAGATGTGCGGAATAGACGATGCCGAAGCGTTTGCAGAGCATTTTATCAGTTATGAGAGGACACAGGTGAGAGAGAATGAAAGGGATATTTAATTATATAGACCGCCAGTCCCCCATTCATGAGCTGACAGGAGCGGCGAAACTGGTATGCCTGCTTTTGTGGAGCTTTGCGGCTATGGCGACTTATGATACCAGGATGCTCATCGTGCTTCCCATCCTCAGCTTTATTCTGTTTGCGGTATCGAAAATAAAGCTCAGGGATGTATCTTTCATGCTGGTGTTCACCGTTGTGGTCATGGTGCTCAACAATGTCCTGATTTTTATTTTCTCCCCGCAGCACGGGGTACAGGTCTACGGGACGAAGCATATTCTGTTTACGATCACCGGGCGGTATGTGGTCACGGAGGAACAGCTGTTATATCACCTGAACCTGGTGCTGAAATACCTTTCTACCATTCCGATCGTACTGCTTTTTGTGTGTACGACGAATCCGAGCGAGTTTGCCGCTTCACTGAACCGGATCGGCGTCAGCTACAGCATTTCCTATTCGGTTGCGCTGGCGCTGCGGTATATCCCTGATATCCAGAGGCAGTATCATGAGATCTCTCAAGCGCAGCAGGCCAGAGGAATAGAGATGAGCAAAAAAGAGCCGCTGTTTAAGCGTCTGCGAAGCGCCGGCGCGATTCTGGTGCCCCTGATCCTTTCGAGCATGGACAATATAGAAGTGATTTCGAACGCCATGGAGCTGAGAGGATTCGGTAAACACAAAAAGCGGACATGGTATATGGGAAGGCCGTTCAAAGCCGGGGATTTTTGCGCGGTCGGTTTAGGCATACTGCTCATGGCGGCAGCGTTTATCCTGAATTACGTGAACCGCGGCCGCTTCTGGAATCCGTTTGTATAAGGAACGCCCGGCGTTGCTTTTTTAAAAAACCGTGTTATAATGTGTGCTGAATGTATAAATATTCATAATTGATGAAATCAAAGAACCCGTTCCGAAGAGGGTCGCGACGATTCATCCACTAACAGGAGGAAAATGATTATGATGAAAAAAGGAATCGCACTGGCCATTGCGGCTATGATGACCGTTTCCATGGGATGCATGGCTTTCGGTGAGGAGAACAGCAGCGGAATCAGCTCTGTTGATGATCTCCCCGGAAAGAAGATCGGCGTCCAGATGGGCACCACAGGTGATATTTATGCATCTGACTATGAAGGCGATGAGGAAGGCACCAGCGTAGAGCGTTTCAGCAAAGGCGCTCAGGCTGTTATGGCACTCAAGCAGGGGAAAGTCGACTGCGTGATCATTGACTCCCAGCCTGCCATCAAGTTCGTTGAGGCCAATGATGACCTGACCATCCTTGATGAAGAATTTGCGGTAGAGGAATACGCGATCTGCGTTGACAAGAAAAATACCGAACTGACTGAGAAAATCAATAACGTGCTCGCCGAGCTGAAAGATACCGGCGTACTCGACAACATCATTGCCAACTACATCGGCGATGACACCAAGGGCCAGTTCCCCTATGAGTCTCCGGAAGACGTAGACCGCTCCAACGGCAAACTTGTTATGGCAACCAATGCCGCTTTTGAGCCCTACGAGTATTATGAAGGCGACAAGATCGTCGGTATCGACGCTGATATGGCCCAGGCCGTTTGTGATGCACTCGGCTATGAGCTTGAGATCGTCGACATGGAATTCTCCTCCATCATCAACGCCGTTCAGGCAGGCAAAGCTGACATCGGCGTGGCCGGAATGACCATCACTGAGGATCGTTTAAAAAACATCGATTTCACGGATCCTTACACGACAGCTAAGCAGGTCATCATCGTCCGCAAATGATCTGACCGATAAAAGGAGATACGCATGTCCCTTTCTTTTACAGAACGGCTGAAACTGAATTTCCTGGAACAGGACAGGTGGAAATATATTGTCAGGGGTCTGGGGACCACACTGCTGATCACGGTGGTAGCCGCTGCGATCGGCATTGCCCTGGGATTTCTCATCGCTGTCATCCGTTCCACCTATGACAAGACCGGTCACCTGAAGATCCTGAACGCGATATGCAAGGTCTACCTGACGGTGATCAGGGGAACCCCTACCACGGTCCAGCTGATGATCGTGTATTTCATCATTTTCAGTTCGGTCAATAAGCCGCTGCTTTCGGCATTTATCGCTTTCGGTCTCAACTCGGCTGCCTATGTGGCGGAGATCGTCCGGTCGGGCATCATGTCCATCAACCCGGGCCAGATGGAAGCGGGCAGAAGCCTCGGACTCTCATACCGTGCTTCCATGTGGTATATCATTATTCCGCAGGCGTTTAAAAATGTGCTTCCTGCGCTGACGAACGAGTTTATCGTCCTGCTGAAAGAGACATCGATCTGCATGGCGATCAGCCTCAAAGACCTGACTTACGGGTCCACGCTGATCAGTTCGCAGACGTATGACTATTTCTACCCGCTCATCATGACGGCGCTGATCTACCTGCTGTTCGTGATGCTGCTGACATGGCTTTTCGGAATTCTGGAAAGGAGGCTTCGCAGCAATGAGCGCAGATGAACGACAGATTTTATTCGATATACAAGGACTCAGAAAAAGCTTCGGCGATAATGATGTGTTAAGGGGCATCACCACACAGTTCAGGAAGGGAGACGTGACGGCTATCGTCGGTCCGTCCGGATGCGGAAAATCCACTTTTCTGCGTTCCTTAAATCTTCTGGAAGAGCCCACGGGCGGAAAGATCTTCTTTGAGGGAACGGATATTACGGCGCCCGGGATCGATATCAACCGGTTCCGAAGAAAGGTCGGCATGGTGTTTCAGCAGTTCAACCTGTTCCCGCACCTGACGATTCTGGAAAATATCATCCTTGCCCCGGTGAAGCAGCACATTCTGACAAAACCGCAGGCGGTGGAAAAAGCCTTCGCATTGTTGGAGAGAGTCGGGCTTCCGGAAAAAGTGGCCGATTATCCTGCCATGCTTTCGGGCGGACAGCAGCAGCGTATCGCTATTGCAAGAGCGATGGCCATGGAGCCGGATGTAATGCTCTTTGACGAGCCGACGTCCGCACTCGATCCCGAGATGGTCGGAGAGGTGCTTGAGATCATGAAGGAACTGGCACAGACCGGCATGACCATGATCATCGTGACCCATGAAATGGGATTTGCCCGCGAAGTGGCAACCAGAGCGATGTTCATTGACGAAGGCGTGATCAAAGAAGATGAAAAGCCGTCAGAGTTCTTCGCTAATCCGAAGAACCAGAGGCTGGCGGATTTCCTTTCGAAAGTACTTTAAAAGGTAAGGTAATGACAGGGGACGAAGAACCGTCCTCTGTCATTTTTATCCGGAGGTTTTTATGGAAAAACGGCTCAGGGAACTGGCAGAACGGGCTTATGCCGAAAGCAGGTATACCTTCACGGATTTTCTGGATATGGCACAGCTGAGTGCGTTTATGGCCTTAAAACAGGAACTTTCCTATGCCGGACCGGAGGTGTTCGGAGGCATACCGGGAGCCGAGCGGTGCATGGTCCGTTTCGGGTCGCCGGAATTGTGCGGCTACGAGCAGCCGTTCCCCATTGAGATACTTCTGATCAGACCGGTGCATGAGAAATTTGCCGAAGCGCTGACCCACCGGGATTTTTTAGGCTCGATTCTCGGCCTGGGGCTGGAAAGGTCGAAGATCGGCGATCTTATCGTACGGGATGGCGAGTGCGCGGCCGTTGTCCATGCGGATATTTCCGCCTACATCGCGGATAACCTGGTCACGGTGCGCAGGACGAATGTGCATGTGGAGGCAGAAGCAGAGCTTCCTGAAAACCTTAGTCCCCGCACGGAGCGCAGAAGTCTCAATGTAAGCAGCAGCCGGCTCGATGCGGTGATCGCCAGATGCTATAATATGCCGCGGGAAAAAGCCCAGGCACTCATTAAAGAAGGCAGGGTCTTTGTAAACGGACTGAATGCTGTCAGGAGCGGAAGAGAGCTTCATGCCGGTGATGTGATCTCCGTACGCGGTTCCGGAAAATTCATTTTTGCCGGGGAGACGGGAAGGACCAGAAAAGACAGGCTGAGTGTGGATATAGATCTGTATATATGAAAAACCGGTTGCTTTGAGAAAGAGAAAGTGTTATGCTCTGAAAGTCTGTGCCCCGAAACGGAGAGCAGATAATAACACCGTGAGTTCGAGACCTTCCTCACGTAAAACAAAACTAAAGGAGAAAACTGAATATGAACAAAAACACAAAACTGCTGGTACAGGCCGCTGCCATAGCTGCGGTCTACGTTGTGCTGACAATGGTCTTTGCACCGATCTCCTTCGGAGAGATTCAGGTGCGCATCTCTGAGGCGCTGACCATTCTTCCGTTCTTTACGCCTGCGGCGATACCGGGACTGTTCGTCGGCTGCCTGGTCGGCAATATCCTGGGAGGAGCCATCCTTCCTGACATCATTTTCGGAAGCCTGGCGACGCTGATCGGTGCTGTTATTTCATGGCTTGTCCGGAAAAACCGTTATCTGGTGCCGATCCCCCCGATCGTGTCCAATACACTGATCATTCCCTTTGTCCTTCGCTTCGGATACGGGATCAATCTTCCGATCCCGATGATGATGCTGACTGTGGGAATCGGAGAAGTGGTTTCCTGCGGTGTGATCGGACTGATCCTGCTGTTTGCACTGGAAAAGGCGACTGCAAAGACAGATATTTTTAAAATAGAGT
>JBGUOI010000191.1:0-9475 GCA_045118075.1 Porcincola sp.
GTATGCGGGTCGATCAGGTAACCGCTCTTTTCGAAAAGATCTTTCATCTTCTCCTGCGTATCTTCAATGTCAGCATATCCTCCGAAAAACAGGCTGAGCTTTTCTTTCATAGCTTCGCTGATCTCATATCTCCCGGTTTCCGAAAGCTGCCTCATAAGTCCGGCCACCACGCTGCTGTCACATCCGCTCAGATACCACAGAAGCCTTTCAAGATTGCTGGAGATCAGGATATCCATCGACGGAGATGTAGTCACAAAAAAATCCCTGTTCCTGTCGTAGATTCCGGTCCTGAAAAAGTCGTAGAGCACTTTATTCTTATTGGAGGCACAGATCAGTTTCCTGACAGGAATTCCCATCATACATGCATAATAGGCCGCCAGGATGTTGCCGAAATTTCCCGTCGGCACGACAAAATTGACCGGGTCGCCGCATTTCACAGCCCCCTCTTTCACCATTCTCCCGTAAACATACACATAATAGACGATCTGGGGAACCAGTCTGCCGATATTGATGGAATTGGCCGAAGAAAAACGATATCCGTTATCGGAAAGCAGCTGCCCGAGCTGCGGATCCGTAAACAGTTTTTTGACGGCACTTTGAGCATCATCAAAATTACCGCGGATTCCGACCACACAGGTATTGTCACCTTTCTGGGTCACCATCTGTTTTTCCTGAATGGGACTTACCCCGTCCTTCGGATAAAAAACGATGATCCCGGTGCCGGGTACATCCGCGAAACCGGCCAGCGCAGCCTTTCCGGTATCCCCTGATGTCGCTGTCAGAATGACGATTTTACGGTTTTCCTTATTTTTTCTGGCCGCGGTCGTCATCAGGTAAGGCAGGATCGAAAGCGCCATATCCTTAAAGGCGATGGTCGGGCCGTGGAACAGCTCCAGGTACCAGGCATCGCCTGCTTTCTTTAACGGAGCGATCTGCGGGTCATCAAATTTCGAATCATAAGCGCACCGGATGCACTCATCCAGTTCACTTTCCGTAAAATCCGTAAGAAATTTAGACATGACCAGCTTCGCTGTCTGTATATAATCCATCCCGGCGATTTTCTCAAGCCCGATTCCAAGCACCGGTATCTCTTCCGGTACAAACAGGCCTCCGTCCGGTGAAAGTCCGGACAGTATCGCCTCGGACGCTTTGACATGCACCCCGGGGTCTCTTGTGCTCGTATATCTGATCTCCACTGCAGATCACCTCTTCCGTTTCATTTTTCGTCTCTACGATAACAAAAAGAGTCTGCATGTGCAAACTCTTTTTGTTTTTATTCCTGTATTTGTGTTTCTTCTGTCTGTGATTCTTCCCTGAAACTGTAGAATTCATGTCCTCCATGCTCGAACAGCTTCACCAGGCTTGAATCGAACCATTTTACATTGTGGGCATCGGCCGATGACCTGGCCACGAAGAATAAAGCGTTCTTTGCGTTGTTTTCTCCGTCAAGAGCCCGCCTGACTGCTTCCACCGTTGAGGAAGTGATCGTGCACGAATAGATCCTGCCGTCTGCTGTCGGAGAAAACTGGGCGCTTCCGCCTTCATTCTGCCAGACGACTTCACTGATGGTGTCCGGAAAACGCGGGTCTTTCACCCGGTTTAATACGACATTGGCGATCATCATCTTGCTCGCAAGATCTCCGCCCGTCGCCTCAGCTTCCACGATCTGAAGCAGTGTGTAATATTCGTCGTATGGCAGCTGGTTTTTCTGGATCTGCAGCAGGGCGTCATATCCGATCTCACCGGCATCCGAAGCATAGCTGCTGATCACGGAGCGGTCGTGCAGGTTCCTGTTGACGGCTCCTGCGCCGGCTATATTTTCTTCTCCCGGAAGAAGTACCTTCCTGGTTCGTGCAGCGGCATCGTACTCCTGCAGTTTCTCCATCCCGTTCATGACTCCCCGAAGCCCTGACTGGGCATTGGAAGAAAGAACCGGCTGCAGCGAAGAACTGTTGGCGTACATTCTGAGGTGTTTCCCGAAAGACATGGATCCCGTCTCGGTTACCGCAGTAAAGATAACGATTGCCAGTGCAAGACTCAGGATGCTGATCCCGGGTCTGACTGTCTTCATATCGATCAACCTCCTGTAAATATCATCACGTCTTCTGGCCGGACAATGTCCGGTGTTTGACCTAATTATAGAAGGTTATCGATATAAAGTCAATATATTTTTAACATTTTTGTAATATATTTAACGAAATGTGTCATTGTTTTGTAAACATTACCAGGTGACACCCTCTGCCATATGATTGACTGCGGTAAGCAGCGCATCGATCGACGCACGAATGATATCCTCATGAATCCCCGCGCCCCAGTATTGTTTCCTTGTCTTCGGGTCCCGAATGCCTACATAGGCCACGGCGCGCGAACTTGAGCTCTTTTCCAGCGCATGCTCCTCATAGGTCACCACGTCATAGTCCAGCCGGCAGAATTTGCGCAGAGCATTGCTTACGGCATTGAGGCGTCCGTTTCCTGCCGCCAGAACGACGGTGCGTCTGCCGCCGCGAATGGTCGATACCTCGGCGACGATTCCGTTATGCTGCCTGAAATGGACCTCACTGATATCATACGGAGAATGCGTATTCATAAAGCACTTTTCAAACACGCCGTAGATCTCTTCCGGACTCAGCTCCTTACCGTCGCTGTCCGATTCGGCTTTAACGGCATAGCCGAACGTCTCCCTCATTCTGACCGGCAGGCGAAGTCCGTAGTTCTGTTCCAGGATAAAACTCACTCCGCCCTTTCCGGACTGGGAATTGATCCGGATGACATCGGCGTCATAGCTTCTTCCGATATCCGAAGGATCGATCGTCAGGTACGGTACGGACCAGATCCCGTCACCGGCCTCTTTCCAGTAACGGATTCCCTTGGCGATCGCATCCTGGTGAGAACCCGAAAAAGCGGCAAACACCAGCTCTCCGGTATACGGACTTCGCTCATCTACCCCCATTCCGGTCAGATCTTCATATTTGTCGGTGATCTCCACCATGTCATCCAGGCAAAGTCCCGGATCGACACCATGCATATAAAGGTTAAGCGCAAGCGTGATAATATCCACGTTACCGGTACGCTCACCGTTCCCGAACAGCGTCCCTTCCACCCTGTCACCTCCTGCAAGAAGGCCAAGCTCGGCATCTGAGACGGCGCATCCCCTGTCATTATGCGGATGCAGCGAGACTTCAACACAATCCCTGTATTTGAGCCTTTTGCTCATATATTCGATCTGACTTGCATATACATGCGGCATGGACAGTTCAACCGTGCTGGGCAGGTTGATGATCGCTTTTTTCTCCGCAGTGGGCTTCCAGACATCAAGAACCGCATTGCATACTTCCAGGGCATACTCCGGCTCGGTTCCCGTAAAACTTTCCGGGCTGTACTCAAAGCGGTAATCCCCGCCGTATTTCAATGTCAGGTCCCTGACCAATCCGGCCCCTTCTACGGCTACCTGTCTGATCTCCTCCTTCGTCATCCTGAAAACCTGTTCGCGCTGTGCGGCTGATATCGGGTTAAATACATGAACGATCGCCTTTTCAAGCCCTTCAAGCGCTTCGAACGTTTTCTGAATGATATGCGGACGAGCCTGTGTCAGAATCTGTACCGTCACATCATCGGGGATCATCTTGTTATCGATCAGTGTCCTTACAAAACGATATTCCGTTTCGGAAGCAGCGGGAAACCCGATCTCGATCTCCTTGAAGCCGATCTTCACCAGAAGATCAAAAAAGGCCAGCTTCTTCTCAAGCGGCATCGGAACCGGCAGCGCCTGGTTTCCGTCCCTGAGGTCGACGCTGCACCAGATGGGCGCTTTTTCGATGTGGTCCTTTCCTGCCCATTCAAGCGAGGGCTCGGGCGGCATATAATACAGTCTTTTGTATTTTCCGGCATTCATCATGGCTGCTCTTCCTCCGTTCCCGTCCCAAAACGGACCGCTCTTACAAGTTTCTCTCCCTCATAGACCAGTTTCATGCTGATCTTCTTTTCTCCGGCGATCAGGTCCGCAAGGAAGTGCCGGTCTCCTTCCCACAGCGGCAGTTCCATGACCTTTTCTTTACCGACCCATTTTAATGTTCCTTCCGGGCATTCATCGATCATTCTGCCGCTGAAGGCGTCTGCCCTGTAAAGGAACATATACTCGTCCTCCCAGCGGTCTGAAATGAAAGTGATCACTCCCAGGAATTCAAAAGAACTGACCGTCAATCCTGTCTCCTCTTTTACCTCGCGGATCATGCACTCCTCCGGAGCTTCTCCTTCCTCGATCCTTCCCCCGATACCGATCCATTTTCCCTCGTTTGCATCATCTTTCTTTTTATTCCGATACAGCATCAGGATCTTGTCATCCCGGCAAAGATAGCACAATGTAGTCAGCTTCATGGTCATCCTCATTTCTTAACAATTAAAATACCCGATTCGCAGGAATTCTTTTTGTTATAAAAGAAAAAAGCCCAGTATTCACTGAGCTTTCCATCGGGGCAACAGGATTTGAACCTGCGACCTCACGGCCCCCAGCCGTGCGCGCTACCAAGCTACGCCATACCCCGTTCCGGTGTTTTCTGTACCGACGGTTGATATCATATCACGCTCAGCGCGAAAAATCAACCGGATTTTGGAGACTCCATGTTTTTCAGCTCAGGCATGAGCGTAAGAAGCATGGTGATAAAACTGGCGCTGCCTCCGATCACGTTGGAGACCGGTTCTGCCAGGAAAACTCCGTTCGTGCCCATATGGAACACATAAGGAAACAGGAAGGTCAGCGGAACCACTAAAACTACTTTTCGAAGCAGTGAAAAGAAGATCGCGCGTTTCTTTTTCCCGAGCGCCTTAAAAACTGTCTGTGCACAGTACTGTAGTGACTGGAAAACGAAAGCCGCGAAATAAATATTCATAGCCCCGGCCGCATCCTTCAATATCTCGCGGTCATTGCTGAATATCCCGATAAACACATTCGGGAACAGCCGAAGCAGCAGCCACATGAAAAAGGTATAAAAGATACCCAGCGCTGTGAGGATACGGATGGTCGAGATAACTCTCTCTCCCCTGCCGGCACCGTAATTATAGCTCAGCACCGGGGAGGCCCCTTCACTGAGTGACATGATGGGCGTGTCAATGATCTGCCGGATGGATGAGATCAGCGTCATAACCGAGACATAGACTGACCCGCCGAAAAATGCCAGCGTGCTGTTGCAGCAGATCTGTACCAGCGAATTGGTAAACTGCATTACAAAAGAAGCTGTCCCGAGGGATATGATCTCACCGGCAGTCTTCAGGTTTCGGATAAATTCATCCGGACTCATGATCTTTATCTTCAGCTCTGCTCTCGGACCTCTCAGGAAACTGACAGCAAAAGCCGCAGAAAGCATCTGGGAAAAGACCGTAGCGACAGCCGCACCGCGTACTCCCATCGACAGGAAAAAGATCAGGATCGGATCAATGATGATATTCGCCACCGCGCCGATCAGGACCGTCATCATACCCGCCAGCGGAAAACCCTGCGCATTGATATAGGGATTGAGCCCGCCGGCCGCCATGGTGAACAAGGTGCCCAGCAGATAGATCCTCATATATTCAAGGGCTGCGCTCATATTGTCGGGGGATGCTCCGAACACGGTCAGGATCTGCGGCGCAAAGATCTCACCCAAAACCATAAGGATAAGCGCCGTCGCAAACAGCATGAATGCCGCCGTATTCATGATCTCAGCGGCTTTTTTGGTATTTCCTCTGCCGCGCTCCATCGCACACAGGGCGGCTCCTCCACTCCCGTAAAGGTTGGTGAAAGCAGTGATCATGATGATCACCGGAAAGCACAGCCCGACAGATCCAAGCGCGAGAGTACCCTCTCCGGGGATTCTCCCGATATAGATTCTGTCAACGATGCTGTAGAGCAGATTAAGAATCTGCGCTGCCATCATAGGCAGCGCAGTCTGCAGAATATTCGAAGTGATTGAACCGTTCTCAAAATCTACCTGATTCATGATTGTTTCCGATTATTTGTGGAACCGTTTCTTGGTCAGCACCGGTTCGCTCGTCAGTTCGATCCCGATTCTCCGGAAGATATTGATATCAACATCAGAGAGCATTACAGAAGTATGCACCTGGCAGCCTTTCAGTTTCGGCAGCTGCTCCAGCGACAGCTTCGCCTGAAGATCCGTCAGGCCGGCAAATGTCAGCGCGATCAGGACTTCATCCGTGTGAAGCCGGGGATTGCGCCCGCCCAGAAAACGTACTTTCAGATCCTGGATGGGAACGATCGCCTCCGGTTTGATCAACCGGTAATCATGATCCACGCCTGCCAGGTATTTAAGCGCATTGATCAGCAGGGCTGCGGAGGCTCCGAGCAGCTCGGAGGTCTTGGAGGTGATCACCGTACCGTCCGTCAGCTCGATCGCCGCACAGGGCACCTGGAGCTTCTGAGCGCGTTCCTGGGCCGCTACCGCAACTTTTCTGTCGGCAGGACTGATCTTTGCCTGCTTCATCAGAAGTTCGATCTTATATACTTCACTCTCCTGACCTTCCTCAAGCACGACCCTGTTCGTGGCATCGTAGTAGCGCCGGATGATCTCCATGCGGGAAGCTTCCTTGCATACCTCATCGTCGATAATGCAGTTTCCGGCCATGTTGACGCCCATGTCGGTGGGGGATTTGTAGATGCTCTCACCATAGATCGCCTCAAACATGGAGGAAAGGACCGGAAAGATCTCGATATCACGGTTATAGTTGACAGTCGTCTCCCCATACGCTTCCAGATGGAAAGGATCGATCATGTTGACATCGTTAAGGTCTGCTGTAGCTGCCTCATACGCCAGGTTGATCGGATGCTTGAGCGGAATGTTCCAGATCGGGAAAGTCTCGAACTTGGCATAGCCGGCCTTGATTCCGCGCACGTTGTCATGATAAAGCTGCGAAAGACAGGTAGCCATCTTGCCGCTGCCCGGACCGGGAGCCGTAACGACCACGAGCGGGCGGGTCGTCTCGATATAATCATTTTTCCCGAACCCGTCCGGACTGATGATATGCGGAACATCGGAAGGATAACCGTCGATCACGTAATGAAGATACACTCTTATATTGTGCTTCTCCATCCTCTCCTTAAACAGGCGGGCGGCTTCCTGTCCCCTGTACATGGTGATCACGATGCTGCTCACATAAAGTCCGCGGTTCTGGAACTCACTCATCAGACGCCTCACATCAACGTCATAGGTGATCCCTAAATCTCCCCTGACCTTGTTTTTTTCGATATCCGCCGCATTGATCACCATGACGATCTCTGCCAGGTCAGACATCTGCATAAGCATGCGAAGTTTGCTGTCAGGCTCGAAACCGGGAAGTACGCGTGATGCATGGAAATCATCAAAAAGTTTCCCGCCGAATTCAAGATACAGCTTATCCCCGAACTGGCTGATTCTCTCCTTGATATGTTCGGATTGAATCTTCAGGTACTTTTCATTGTCAAATCCGATCTTTTTCTTCACATTCAACTCTCTGATCATTTCAAATGCCCGTCCTTTTTATAACAACTGCTGAAATCACTCACCTGTCCGGCAAACAAGTTTTATAGTACAACATGTCCCCGCGCTTCGCAAGCACCGTCGGGGACTTTTCCTTGCCTTTTGATTTTATATCCGCTAAAATATAATCAGTATCTGAAAACAACCTGCCAAACAGGCAAATCGTACGGCAAATTCTTTTATTAGGAAAGGAGCTGGAAAAATGGAGCAGATCTACAGCAAAATTCACTCAAAAGCCAATCCGGATGCGATCATCCGTATCCTACCGGGACATTTTGCGACCACGCACTCCCATATAAATAATTATGTTGATATGACCATCATGAAATCCAGGAAAAGTGAAGCCGAAGCGGCAGCTTCCGTTCTTGCCTTCGAATATTCCTACAATACCTACATCGATTCCATCATCTGTATGGACGGCTGTGAGGTGATCGGTGCTTTTCTTGCTGAAAAACTGACTGATTCCGGTGTAAGGTCGATCAATCAGCATCAGACCATGTATGTCGTCTCTCCGGAGATCCATACCGGCGGCCAGCTTATTTTCCGAGACAACATGCAGCTCATGATCGAGGGGAAACACTGCCTTCTTCTTCTTGCTTCCGCCACAACGGGCCGCACGATCGCCGCTGCGCTTGAATGCATCCAGTATTACGGCGGAAATATTGCCGGCATCAGTGCTATCTTCTCCGCGATCGACAAAGTAAGCGGCATACCGGTCAATGCGATCTTTAAAAAGAAAGATCTTCCGGATTACCAGACATATGATCCGGCTGAATGCCCGCTGTGTGCGAGCGGCCAGAAGCTGGATGCGATCGTAAACAGCTACGGTTATTCCCGACTGTAAAACTTCCCGGCTTCATCCAAAATACCGAATAACACAAAAAACCCCGTTTATACGGGGTTTTTTTGACAGCCGGAAGCGGGACTCGAACCCGCGACCTACGCATTACGAATGCGTCGCTCTACCAACTGAGCCATTCCGGCGTTTCATGTCAACGGTGCTATTATATAAGGATTGTCCTATAATTGCAAGTTTTTTTTCCTATCCGCGCATGAGAAGGATCCGAATTACTCCCAGCACGGTCAGGTGCAGCGGATAATAGATATAAAAGAACCATTTACCGAACTTCGGGAAGCGCCCCCTCTTTCCGTTATAGAAAAAGATGATAAGGCATCCTGCCAGAAGGATCCCCGCGCTTTCTGCTGCTGCGGCCCCTGCGGCTTTTAAAAACCCGTCCCCGAACAGGAACCGGTGAATAAAAACTCCGCCGGAATGAATGCCGAAACTGACCAGAAAACTGATCAGCATTTTCGTCCTGTCTTTCCCTGCCCAGACAAACAGGAGTGTAAACAGCACCAGGTACGGACTCCAGTCTCCTGCCAGGGAGGCTGCAGCGGCTGCCGCAGTATAAATGATCCTCCACTTCCCGTCTTCTTCCGTTTTAAGGAAAAAGACCATAAGGAATACCATAAGGAGTGAATAGATCATGTTAAGCCCCTGCCAGCTGATCACCCTGTCCCTTGTGAAAGCAAGGCAGTAGGGAATCTGCGAGAGGACGGCAAACGTCATCAGTCTTCGTGCATAATTAACAGGCGAAGAAGTCTTTTCGACCCCCTCGGTCACAAACCAGCACATAGCCGCGGCGGTAAAGCTTCCCATACAGCGCATTACCTGTCCGGCTTCGGACGGTATGGCAAACACCTGGCTTATGTGACAAAGAGTCATTGCGATGACGGCCAGTACTTTGATCATGTCCCGGCTCAAGGATCTTTTCATTGCTCTTCTCCCGCCAGTCTCCTGTAAAAACAGCTTCTGTTCCCGGTATGGCAGGCCGCGCCGACCTGATCCACAAGGGCCAGGATCGTATCACAATCACAATCGATTCTGAGCTCTTTTACATACTGGAAATGTCCGGAGGTCAGCCCCTTTGTCCACAGTTCATCGCGGCTTCGGCTGTAATAGGTCATCA
>JBGUOI010000192.1:0-19404 GCA_045118075.1 Porcincola sp.
ATTCGGAAGGGTTTAAAGATGTCGACCTGATGCTGTTCGACAAGGTGATCGCTTTTGATAATTACCGGCAGAAGATCATCCTGATCGTCAACATCTGCGCAGATGATCCCGAAAAAGCATACGCAGAAGCAAAGGAAGAGCTGGAGAGCCTTCGTGACCTGATCGAAAACGGGACGCCGGTCCGCGACAGGCCGGGCATGATAACGGGGGAGACGAAAGCCCTGTTTGAAGAAAAAGAATTCTGCGAGATGGTGGAGAAAGCCAAGCACCACATCTTTGAAGGAGACATTTTCCAGATCGTTCTTTCCAACCGTCTGGAAGCACCATTTGAAGGGAGCCTGCTGGGAACTTACCGGATCCTTCGCACAGTCAATCCCTCCCCCTATATGTTTTACTTTTCGAGCGATGACCTCGAGGTGGCCGGCGCATCGCCGGAGACTTTAGTCAAGCTCGAGGACGGTGTGCTCCACACGTTTCCGCTGGCCGGAACAAGGCCGCGCGGAAAGACGGAGGAAGAAGACAGAGCACTTGAAGAAGAACTGCTTAAGGACCCCAAGGAGCTGGCCGAGCACAGCATGCTGGTCGACCTGGGACGCAATGATCTGGGACGGATCAGCAAGTTCGGCAGTGTGGAGGTGGAGAAAGCTTTTCAGGTGCTTCGATACTCACATGTGATGCACATCGGTTCCACGGTGCGCTCGGTGATCCGCGAAGATAAGGATGCCCTTGATGCTGTCGGGGCAGTCCTGCCGGCAGGGACCCTTTCGGGAGCACCAAAGATCATGGCCTGTCAGCTGATCAATGATCTTGAACAGTGTGCCCGCGGGATCTACGGGGGTGCGCTGGGATATCTGAGTTTTACGGGCAATCTTGACCTTTGTATTGCCATCCGCCTCGCGTACCGGAAGAACGGGAAGGTTTTCGTCCGAAGCGGTGCCGGCATCGTGGCCGATTCCGTTCCGGAGAAAGAGTACCGCGAATGCATCAACAAAGCCGCGGCGGTCATAAAATCTCTGGAACTGGCGAAGGAGGTGGAGTCATGATCCTTCTGATCGATAATTATGACAGCTTTTCCTACAACCTTTACCAGGTGCTCGGAGCCATGTACCCGGACATTAAAGTGATCCGGAATGACGAGATGACGCCGGAGCAGTGCCTGGCGCTGGAACCGAAGGGAATCCTGCTCTCGCCCGGACCGGGAAAGCCTTCTGATGCGGGCATCTGCATCGATATGGTGAAAGCCGCTGCCGGCAGGGTGCCGGTGCTTGGCGTCTGCCTTGGCCATCAGTCGATCTGCGAGGCGTTCGGAGCCACGGTCTCTTACGCCAAAGAACTGATGCACGGCAAGCAGTCGGAAACATCGCTTGACCTTTCCTGCCCGCTTTTTGAAGGATGCCCGGGGAAGACGAAAGTCGGGCGGTATCATTCCCTGGCAGCGATCGAGGAGACGATGCCGGATACGCTTGCCGTTACGGCAAGGACGGATGACGGCGAGATCATGGCGGTCAGACACCGCGATTATGAGATTTACGGGGTGCAGTTTCATCCGGAGTCGATCCTGACACCGGACGGCCCCAGAATGCTGCAAAACTGGCTGCGGCTTTGCGGATGCTTTCTGAAGGAGGAAAAACAATGATCAAAGAAGCAATTGTCAAGATCGTGAACAAGGAAGACCTTACCTATGAGGAAGCGTACCAGGTCATGAACGAGATCATGAGCGGCGAGACGAGCCAGACGCAGAATGCGGCTTTCCTGGCAGGCCTGTCCACAAAGAGCGCCAGAGCAGAGACGACCGATGAGATCTCAGGCTGCGCAGCCGCCATGCGCGAGCACGCCATCAAAGTGGATCACGGCATGGAAGTGCTGGAGATCGTGGGAACCGGGGGCGACAGCGCCCACAGCTTCAACATCTCTACAACATCGGCTTTCGTGATCACCGCCGCAGGGGTAAAAGTGGCCAAGCACGGCAACCGGGCAGCTTCCTCCCAGTGCGGGACAGCTGACTGCCTGGAGGCTCTGGGCGTCAACATCAACCAGGATCCGGATCTGTGTGTGAAGCTCCTTAAGGATCCCGGAATGTGCTTTCTGTTTGCCCAGAAATACCACACGTCCATGAAGTACGTCGGCGCTGTCCGGCGGGAACTGGGTGTCAGGACCGTGTTCAACATCCTCGGACCGCTGACGAATCCCGCCTCCCCGACCTATATGCTGATGGGCGTTTACGACGGTTATCTGGCGGAGCCGCTGGCGAAGGTGCTCACGACCCTCGGGGTAAAGCGCGGGATGGTCGTTTACGGCAGCGACAAGCTCGATGAGATCAGTGTTTCGGCTCCGACAAACATCTGCGAGTTTAATGACGGATGGTATAAGAGCTACACGATCACGCCGGAGCAGTTCGGCATGACCAGGTGCAGCAAAGACGATCTTAAGGGCGGCACGCCTGAGGAGAACGCGAAGATCACGACTCAGATCCTGGAAGGAACGCTTAAAGGACCGAAGCGGGATGCGGTGCTCTTAAATGCCGGCGCAGCGATCTACATCGCCGGCGCGGCTCCTACATTTGAGGACGGAGTTAAGAAGGCAGCGGAACTGATCGATTGCGGCGCTGCACTTGCCAAAATGAAAGCATTTGCGGCTGCATCCAACCAGCAGTGAAATACGGAGACCAAAGTGATGGAAGGTAATATTCTGGAGACGATCGCGGCAGCCGCAAGGGAGCGGGTGCAGCAGGCGAAAAAGGTCGTTTCTTTAGAAGAGATCAGATCGAGGGCACTGGCCCTTCCGGCAGATACGGGCTTTCCGTTTGAGCGGGCTCTTAAGGGGCCGGATATCAGCTTTATCTGTGAGTGTAAGAAAGCCTCACCGTCAAGGGGACTGATCGCACCGGACTTTCCGTACCGCGAGATCGCGCTCGATTATGAGAGGGCCGGAGCATCGTGCATCTCCGTGCTGACAGAACCGCAGTGGTTTCTCGGGTCGGACGATTATCTTAAAGAAATCGCAGACACAGTAAGGATCCCCTGCATCCGGAAGGATTTTACCGTAGACGAGTACATGATCTATGAGGCCAGGCTGCTTGGCGCAGCCGCCGTCCTGCTGATCTGCTCGCTGCTTGATACGGAGACGATCAGGCGTTATATTGAGATCTGCGACAGTCTGGGACTGTCGGCGCTGGTGGAGGCGCACAATGAGAATGAGATCCGCTCTGCCTTAAGCGCAGGTGCCAGGATAATAGGCGTCAACAATCGGAATCTGAAAGATTTCAGTGTGGATGTGACCAACAGTGCCAGGCTCAGGGCCATGGTGCCGGAGGATGTCGTTTTTGTCGCGGAGAGCGGAATTAAAACGGCAGAAGATATCGATATCCTTCGAAGTTTTTATGTGGACGCCGTCCTGATCGGAGAGACGCTTATGCGCTCGCCGGATAAAAAGGCCATGCTGGAGCAGCTCCGGGGCGGTCCCGCACCGACCCGCGTGAAGGTATGCGGCCTGATGCGGCCGGAAGATGCGCAGGCGGTAAATGAAGCCGGTGCAGATATGGCCGGTGTGATCCTTGAAGAAGGCTTCAGGCGCAGCGTCAGTTTGGAGACGGCGCGCCGTATCCGAAAGCAGCTCTCGCCCGATATCCCGCTGGTAGGAGTCTTTGTGGACAGTACGCCTGCCCGCGCCGCATCTTTCCTCAAAGAGGGGATCATCGATGCGGTCCAGCTTCACGGAGATGAAGACGAGGGCTGGCTTGAGGCGCTCAGAGCACTCACCGCAAAGCCGGTGATCAAAGCCATGCGGGCAGGAACCAGGCAGCAGGTCCGGGAAGCCCTTGACTTTCCGGCAGCGCATATCCTGCTTGACTCCGGCACCGGCACCGGTCAAACTTTTGACTGGACTGTACTGGAAGAGGCGGACAGGCCTTTTATCCTGGCGGGCGGTCTTGACGCGGACAATGTGGGAGACGCAGTCGGGAAATACCATCCCTGGGGAGTGGATGTCTCGTCGGGAGTAGAGACGGATCATGCCAAGGATCCGGAGAAGATCCGATTATTTGTGAAAGCGGTCCGTGAGGCATCGTCGGCGCAAAATGCCGGCAGGATGCCAAACGGCACGAAGATGGGAGGAGAAGAATGACCAGGTCGAGAGGACGTTTTGGGGACCACGGCGGCCAGTATATTCCGGAGACACTGATGAATGCGGTGATCGAGCTGGAAGAAGCCTACAACCGTTATAAGGATGACCCGGAATTCAACCGGGAGCTGACAGCCCTTTTTAACGATTACGCCGGCCGTCCGAGCCGCCTGTACTACGCCCGGCATCTTACACAGGTGCTCGGGGGAGCGAAGATCTATCTTAAGAGGGAAGACTTGAACCATACCGGGGCTCACAAGATCAACAACGTGCTCGGGCAGGCGCTGCTCGCCAAAAAAATGGGCAAGACCAGGCTCATCGCCGAGACGGGAGCCGGACAGCACGGGGTAGCCACGGCGACGGCGGCCGCTTTGATGGGCATGGAGTGCGTGGTCTTTATGGGCGAAGAAGATACAAAGCGCCAGGCACTGAACGTGTACCGCATGCGCCTTCTCGGTGCAGAGGTCATCCCGGTCACGACCGGGACAGCCACCCTCAAGGACGCTGTATCCCAGGCGATGCGCGAGTGGACAGGGCGGATCGATGATACGCACTACTGCCTGGGCTCCGTGATGGGACCGCATCCCTTCCCCACGATCGTGCGTGACTTCCAGGCCGTGATCTCAAAAGAGATCAAAGAGCAGATCCTGGCGGCGGAGGGACGTCTTCCCGATGCGGTCATGGCCTGCGTGGGCGGCGGAAGCAATGCGATCGGAACCTTCTACCATTTCATTGAAGACAAAAGCGTGCGCCTGATCGGCTGCGAAGCCGCCGGCCGCGGTGTTGATACGAAAGAGACGGCAGCGACGATCGCCACCGGCAGGATGGGCATCTTCCACGGCATGAAGTCATACTTCTGCCAGGATGAATACGGCCAGATCGCCCCTGTCTATTCCATCTCCGCCGGTCTTGATTACCCCGGAATCGGGCCGGAACACGCATGGCTTCACGATACCGGCCGCGCCGAGTACGTCGCCGTGACCGATGACGAGGCGGTGGAAGCCTTTGAATTCTTAAGCCGGACCGAGGGCATCATCCCGGCGATCGAATCAGCACACGCGGTCGCGCATGCCATGAAGATCGCACCGGAAATGGATCCGGACAAGATCATCGTCATTACCATCTCCGGCAGAGGGGATAAGGACTGCGCGGCGATCGCCCGCTACAGAGGGGAGGATATTTCGGAATGAGTCGTATCAAAGATGCATTTAAAAACGGCAAGGCCTTTATTCCGTTCATCACCTGCGGTGATCCCGACCTGGAGACTACGAAAGAAGTGGTCAAAGCGGCCGTCCGCGCCGGAGCCGACCTGATCGAGCTGGGCATTCCTTTCTCGGATCCGACAGCGGAAGGCCCCGTCATCCAGGAAGCCAGCCTGCGCGCACTCGAGGGCGGCGTGACAACGGACAAGATCTTTGACATGGCCGGGCAGCTGAGCGCCGACGTGGACGTACCGATGGTATTCATGACCTATGCCAACGTAGTCTACTCCTATGGAATAGACCGGTTCGGGAAGCGGTGCGAGCAGGCCGGGATCAGCGGGATCATCCTGCCCGACGTTCCCTTTGAGGAAAAGGGAGAGTTCGAGGAGACACTCGGCAGATACGGCGTAGAGCTCGTCTCGCTGATCGCTCCGACTTCAGCAGAGAGGACAGCCATGATCGCCCGGGAGGCGAAAGGATTTATCTATATCGTCTCCAGCCTTGGAGTGACAGGCGTCCGCAGCGAGATCACCACGGATATCGCTTCCATCGTCTCGATCATCCGTCAGAATACGGATGTGCCCTGCGCAGTCGGCTTCGGCATCTCGAAACCGGAGCAGGCAGCAGCCATGGCCGCAGTCTCGGACGGTGCCATCGTGGGGAGCGCGATCGTTCGGATCCTGGCAAAATACGGCAAAGAAGCAGCCGGCCCGGTGGGAGATTATGTAAGAGAGATGAAGGCGGCGGTTTTGGGAGAGCTTGGCTGACCCGGTGAAGGTGCTTTTTGCAAGTAAGCACTCCGGAATGAGCCGGCTGGCGGCGGGAATAAGAAAAGTTGAATTTCCTTCGCCGGACGAGCTCCGTAGAATGAAAAACACCCGGCATTGCTGCCGGGTGTTTTCAAGGAAAGAGAAAAATAAAAATGTTTGAGGGAGTGGTCAACAGTTTTACCTGTGTGACCTAAGTTATGAAAACGATCAGCTCGTCGCTGATAGGTACATGATATCGGTAAACTGTGTTCAATGTGTGTCCATAAAATGAATGTTTTCGAAACAAATCATTAAGACCGGGAAAACGGGATGCCGCGGAAAATTCTTTGTATCAGATGTATAAAAAACTGCGAATAATATGAAAACAAGTAAATATTTAGAATATTTATAATTACCAAATTAAATGACAGAAAACTATTGACATCCGCTTAAATCGCCTTTATAATACAGATAACAACAAAGAAAAAACAAAAGAGAGCCGGATTGAAGAAGAAAAATAACCGGCCCAAGGAGGAAGGTCCATTGAAAACATAAGCTGCTTTATAAGGACTTTCTAAATCGAAGAAAGAGAGGTTATAAAGTGAAACTCCAAATTACAGAGTAAAGGGGCTGCCTGATGACGAGAAAATCAGACAGCCCCTTTACTTTTTACTGTAATTGCTGATTTTTGGCAGGGCATATGGTATACTCGAACCAGATTGTAAATTACCTGTCGTTATAAGTTTTACGGAGGATTTGGTTATGACTGATCTTTACAGTATCGGGGAACTGCTCATCGATTTTATTCCGGGCTCCGAGCCCTTCAGTTACATCCGCAAAGCGGGCGGCGCACCGGCCAACGTGGCGATCGCTGTTGCCAAGAACGGCCTGAGTGCAGGTATGGCAGCCAAGGTGGGAAATGATGATTTCGGCAATTTCCTGCAAAATACCCTGAAAGAGTATGATGTAAAAGTCCTGGTGCCTGAGAAATGTGAAGACGCAGTCACGACCATGGCATTTGTCACCCTCGCCGAGAACGGTGAGCGTGTCTTTACCTTTGCCAGGAAACCCGGCGCAGACATGTTCCTTTCTGAGGAAGATATCAAAGAAGCCGACATTGAAGAGAGTGTGATGGTCCATGCCGGTTCATGTTCCCTCTCCGCCAGTCCTGAGGACGCTGCGACCGTAAAAGCCCTGCGTGTGGGCGGCGAAAAAGGAAAGCTGGTATGCTTCGACGTTAACTACCGCAATGTAATGTGGAAGG
This sequence comes from Porcincola sp., assembly GCA_045118075.1. Taxonomy (GTDB): domain Bacteria; phylum Bacillota; class Clostridia; order Lachnospirales; family Lachnospiraceae; genus Merdiplasma. Next base: position 7,335 of record JBGUOI010000192.1, read on the forward strand.
ACGATGAGGCTGCCTGCGTCAGCGCAGTCAAAGCGATTCTGCCCTACGTGGATATGCTCAAGATCTCCGAAGAAGAAGTCGATATGATGGGTGGTGTGGAGAACATTCCTGCCCTGATGAAAGAGAACAACATCACGGTCGTGGTGGAGACCCTCGGCAGTGAAGGCGCCCGGGCATTCTTCGGCGATCAGGTGATCACAGTTCCCGGCCGCAAAGTGAAAGCCATCGATGCCACCGGCGCCGGCGATGCATTTTGGGGCGGCTATCTGGCCAGTCTGCGTTTCCAGGGTGTGGAGAAAGCCTCCGACCTGACCGCTGAGATCATTCAGAACGCAATGAACTACGGCAATGTGTCCGGATGCATCTGCGTGCAGGGCAAGGGAGCCATCGCCTCCATTCCGACCAGAGAGCAGATCGAGGCTTATCTGGCAGCAGAAAAATGACAGGGGACGATCCTGTGTCCTCAGAAGACATAATAAAATACAAGCCAGGCAGCGAGCTGATGCTTCTCTTTGCCTGGCTTGTATTATGTTTACAGGATTGTTTCCCTGTCTTTCGTCAGATCTTTCTTGTCGCCTCCCGCAGCCATTCTTTCTCTTCTCCCGAAAGCAGCGGCGAGATCTCTTCCCATACCTTTGCGTGGTAGCGGTTGAGCCGTTCTTTTTCTTTATCTGTCAGCAGTGTCACATCCACGGCATCCAGATCAAACGGAACCATTGTCAGCATATCGAAGCCCATGAACTGTCCGCAGGGCTTCATTTCTTTTTTGACGCAGACCATGAGGTTCTCGAGGCGGACGCCGAATTCTCCCTCAAAGTAGATGCCGGGTTCGTCGGAGGTGACCATACCTTCCTCGAACGGGGCGATGTCCCGGCCGCCCGGGCGTTTGTGCCAACGGATATCATTGGGGCCTTCGTGCACATTCAGAAGGTAGCCGACGCCGTGGCCGGTGCCGTGATTGTAATCCTCGCCGATCTCCCAGAGGGGCTCACGGGCCAGGTAATCCAGCGTTAGTCCGGAGCAGCCTTTTAAGAAGACGGCATTGCCCAGATTCAGGTGGCCTTTCAGGACGCGGGTGTAGAATTCGCGTTCTTTTTGGGTGATCTCACCGAGAACGATGGTTCGGGTAATGTCCGTGCTTCCGTCCAGGTAGTGGCCGCCGGTGTCTGCCAGCAGCATTCCTTTGGGCTCGATCGGGATATCGGTCTCCTTAGTGGCGCTGTAGTGAACGATCGCCGCGTGGGCGCCGTAGGCAATGATGGGATGGAAGCTCGGTCCCAGGTAATCTTCGCCTTCGCGCCGGAATTCTTCAAGTTTTTCCGCCGCCGACAGTTCCGTGATCGTTTCGGATGAAGCAGCAGCCTTCTTGAGCCAGTAGATGAAGCGGGTCACCGCAGCGCCGTCCTTTATGTGTGCCCTGCGGATATTGGCTGTCTCCACGGGGTTTTTGCAGGCTTTGGGCAGCAGGGTAAGGTTCTGCCCGCGAATGGTTTTCATCTGGGGCGGAAGGTTTGCTTCCAGACAGTAGTTGACGCTGGACGGATCGAAATAGATCGATCTGGTAGCCGGAAGTGCTTTGACATATTCGTAGATCTCCCGGTAGGGCATCAGGTCGACGCCTGCTTCTTCGAGCGATCTTTGAAGGTCGTCCGGGAAAGCGTCTGCCTGCGTAAACAGCCTGACATGCGATTTGGAGAGCAGCAGGTAGGAAAGCACTACCGGGCAGCAGTCTACATCACCGCCGCGGATATTCAGCAGCCAGGCGATATCGTCGAGTGAGGTGAGCAGAAAATAATCCGCGCCTCGTTTTTTCATTTCGTTTCTGATCAGTTCGATCTTCTCGGAGCGGTCCACACCGGCATAGACAGTTGAAAGATCCCAAACGGGGGCTTTCGAGAGGGCAGGTCTGTCTTTCCAGAGCTCGCCGATCAGATTCAGGTGCCAGACCATCTCCGCACCAATCGGCATAAGGACTTTCCAAAGAGAGCGGACGTAGGCGGAGGTCACGGTCCTGCCGTCAAAGCCGAGCCGGCTTCCGGCCGTAAGGTGATCCCTCAAAAAAGCATGGATCGTCGGGACGCCTTCTTCCCCCATCTTCATCAGCTCAATGCCGGAGCCTTCCAGCTGGGACGCTGCCTGCAGGAAATAGCGGCCGTCCGTCCACAGACCGGCAAAATCTTCCGTGACCAGGACCGTGCCTGCCGAACCGGTGAAGCCGCTGACCCATTCGCGGCATTTAAAATGATCCCCGACATATTCGGAACCGTGATAGTCATCGGTCGGGATCAGATAAGCGTCGATCCCGTAAGCTTTCATCAGCGCCCGAAGCGCCGCAACTCTCTCAGGAACAGTCATCGTGTCAGTCTCCTTTCACTGTCTTGCTCTGACAGGCAGATCCTGGTTGCGCTCGTAAATAAGGACCAGACCTTTCAGGATCAGATCGTTGTCCAGGATGATTTTATGGCGGCAGAGCGGGACAATGGACCCGGCCAGTCCGCCGGTTGCGATCGTGGTGACCTTTTCTCCCAGCTCAGCCTGGATCCGTTCGATCATTCCGTCCAGGCTGGAAGCGGTCCCGTAGAGAACACCGCTCTTCATACAATCGACGGTGTTTTTGCCTATCAGGTGTTTGGGGGCATCGAGACCGATCCGGGGAAGCTGCGAAGTGCGGCTGGTAAGAGAATCGAGTGAGACCCTCAGTCCCGGCAGAATCATGCCGCCGGAGTAATTTTTGTCTTTGTCGATGACCGTGATCGTGGTTGCCGTCCCCATATCGATCAGGATCTGCGGACAGGGATACTGCGCGATCCCGGCCACCGCCGCCACGATCAGGTCAGAGCCGACCTGTCCCGGGTTGTCCATGAGGATCTTGAGGCCGGTCTTAATGCCGGGCCGGACGATCATGGGCCGGACATTCGTGATCTTCGGGATCGCCTCCTCCATCAGTGCGATCAGCGGAGGAACGACGGATGCGACGATGCACCCGTCCACGTCGTCCGGACTCAGGCCATGGAATTCGATGGCATTCTTAAAGGAGATCGCATATTCCAGGGATGTACGTGAGAGGTCTGTCGAGATACGCTCCGAGAACAGGATCTGTCCGTCCTGAATGACGCCCGCGACGATGTTGGTATTGCCGATATCGATGGCTAGTATCATGGCTTATACTCCTATGATCATCAAAAAATAAGTATTTACCGGAGCTGTCTTCCGAAACCGGCTCTGCGCAGGGCGCTGCCGACGGCGGAGGCGATAATGGTGGCGCTGATCCACTCGCAGACCACGTTCAGGGTGATCATTCCGGCGATGGTGACCAGAACGCCGCGCCCGCTGCGGATGTTCATGACCGGCTGGGAATTGCCGAAAAGCAGGAACAGGCAGGGGATAAAGAACAGTGTATTGAAAAAAGCACTTCCGAAACCGGCGATACCGCAGGAGAAGGGGGCTTTCATCTTCTTAACGCAGGCTGAATAGGCAAGACCGGTCAGGATACCGCATAAAAGCCTGGGGACAAAGCACTGGATAAAAGTCAGGGGAGCATTGATGCCGGCAAGCGCGACCAGAAGCGCAGAACCGTTGGGAAGCGCACCGATGGCCTGAAGAAAGCTGAACAGTCCGAAGAAAGCACCGATGATGGCACTGCCTTTCGTGCCCAGAACGATGGCGGCCATAGCGACCGGGATCATGGCGGTGGTGATCTTCAAAGGCCCGGCGGGGATGCTGCCCCATAAAAGAAGGACCAGCACAAGGGCGATCAGGATACCGAGCATGGCAAGCTCGGCGGCAGAAAGTTTAGAGTTGTCTTTTTTCATTTTTCATTCCTCCTGTTATTATTCCCGTTTTTCCCGTGCAGCCGTTGGCTTTCCTGCCATCCGCAAGCTGTCGTCCGAAATGGTACGGCGCTGCCGCTAAAAAGGCGGCTCACACAAAAAAGTGACCGGGATACAATACATAGGCCTTTCGGCCCGGATACAGCGACAGTATATCACGCAAACCGGACTTGTACAATTTCGTTTTAAATAAAAAACAAAAAGGAAAAATAAAGAAAAAGATCATCCGTCTTCGTGGTTGAGATTGCATTCGAGGTGGGGGTATGTTACCTTAAAAACAGATGAAAAAGCTTCATATTCTCAGGGAGGAAGAGGATTCATGCTGAATAATAAGACGATCATCCTGGGTGTTTCAAGCAGCATTTCCGCGTACAAAGCGGCTGATCTGGCCAGCGCTCTGGTGAAGGAACATGCGCAGGTCCATGTGATCATGACTAAGAACGCGACGAACATCATCAATCCGATCACGTTTGAGACGCTGACCGGCAATAAATGCCTGACAGACACGTTTGACCGCAATTTCAAATATGAGGTCGCCCACGTGGAGCTTGCGAAAAAGGCGGATCTTGCGATCATCGCGCCGGCAACGGCAAACGTTCTCGCAAAGCTTGCCCACGGAATCGCGGACGATATGCTCACGACCACGATGCTGGCCTGCGATTGCCCCAAACTGGCTGCTCCGGCCATGAATACAAGGATGTATGATAATCCGGTGACGCAGGATAACCTGAAACTGCTGGAAAAATACGGTTACCGTCTAATCGAGCCGGCAGAAGGTCATCTGGCCTGCGGCGATACGGGAAAAGGAAAGCTTCCGGCCACATCGGTGCTCAGGGAGTATGTGATCCGCGAGATCGCCAGGAAAAAGGACCTTGCGGGAAGGAAAGTCCTGGTAACTGCCGGACCGACTCAGGAAGCGATCGACCCGGTGCGCTACATTACCAATCATTCCTCCGGGAAGATGGGTTATGCGGTGGCACGGATGGCCATGCTGCGCGGAGCGGAAGTGACGCTCGTTTCCGGACCGGCCTCGCTGGAACCGCCGCTTTTTGTAAAAACGGTGCCCGTGGTCAGCGCAAAGGATATGTTCGAAGCCGTCACGGCTATCGCCGGTGAACAGGATATCATTATCAAGGCAGCCGCTGTGGCGGATTACCGGCCTGCGACCGTAAGCGACGAGAAGGTCAAGAAGGGGGACGACGAGCTGTTCCTCGATCTCGAGCGGACGCAGGATATTCTCCAGTACCTCGGCGAACATAAAAAAGAAGGTCAGCTGCTGTGCGGTTTCGCGATGGAGACATCTGACCTGGAAAGAAGAGCAAGGGTGAAGCTTGAGAAAAAGAACCTGGATATGATCGCGGCCAACAATGTGAAGGTAGCGGGAGCCGGGTTCGGAACAGATACCAATGTGGTCACGCTGATCACAAGGGACGACCCCATCCAGCTTAAGCTGATGAGCAAGGAAGCGGTGGCGGAGAAGATCCTGGATGAACTGGTGAAAAGATTGTAAGAGATAAACCCTGTTTTTCGGGATGGATTTACCGGAAAGGAGTCAACATGAGACTGATCACGATCGGACGCACGGGGATGGTCACCCCGCAGAACGCATTCGGCGCGCTGCCGCTTCAGCGAGTCAGCCGGGAGAGTGCTGTCAGGCTTCTTCGCAAGGCTTTTGAAAACGGCATGCGTTTTTTTGATACCGCGCGCGATTACACGGACAGTGAGGAGAAACTGGGAGAGGCCTTTGAGGGCATCCGCGACCGGCTCTATATCGCCAGCAAGACCCACGCTTCGACACCGGAAGGTTTCCGGAAAGATCTGGAAACGACCCTTGCCGCGCTGCGGACCGATCATCTGGACCTTTATCAGTTCCACTGCGCGCCGCGCTGCTTCAGGCCGGGGGACGGAACCGGAATGTATGAGTGCATGCTGGAGGCTAAAGAGGCCGGAAAGATCCGACACATCGGCATCACGGCCCACAAGCTCCCCGTCGCGCAGGAGGCCATAGAATCAGGCCTTTATGAGACGCTTCAGTTCCCGTTCAGCTACCTCTCCTCCGAAAAAGAGGTCGACCTGGTACGGGGATGTCAGGAAAAAGAGATGGGATTTATCGCCATGAAGGCACTTGCCGGCGGCCTGGTCCGGAACAGCAAAGCTGCGATGGCCTATATCGGGCAGTTTGACAACGTGATCCCGATCTGGGGAATCCAGCGTGAGAGCGAACTCGATGAGTGGCTTTCCTTCATGGACGAGACTCCGGAGCTGAATGATGAGATCCGGGCCTATATCGAGTCTGAACGAAGAGAACTGTCCGGCGAGTTCTGCAGAGGCTGCGGGTACTGCGTACCCACCTGCCCGGCCGGGATCAAGATCAATACCTGTGCGCGCATGTCGCTGCTGCTGAGGAGAGCTCCTTCCCAGAACTGGCTGACCGAAAAGATGCAGGCGGAGATGAAGAAGATCGAAAACTGCATCCACTGCAACCAGTGCAGGAGACACTGCCCGTATGAACTCGATACGCCTTCGCTTCTGCAGAAGAACTATGAAGATTATAAGAAAGTGCTTGCCGGCGATGTGAGCGTCAACTGAAAAATATTCTTGACGTTGTCACTTCAACGTGCTAAACTTACTCCAACCGTTGAGGAAGAAATAGTAGCATTGCCTCTTGGCTTACAGGGAGCCGCCGGGACTGAGAGGGCGGCAGTCAACACAGTGTGAATGGGCTTCTGAGGGCGAACTGAAACAGCCGGTTTCAAAAATCAGCTGCGTGTAGGGGAGCCGGAGAGGGATCTCCGTTATCAATATCCGGCATATAAACCGTCTGCCGATGGGAGACGAATGTATGCATGAGGGGGCGATTTTCGCCAAGTATGGGTGGCACCGCAGGAGACTTTAACGGCTCTTGTCCCTACGAAACGAAAGAGGGACAGGAGTCTTTTTGTATGGTTTAAAAACGGCTTCTTTCCCGGAAAGCTCAGAAAGGAGAAGAAAACATGAGCAAGAATGAAATCCCCTACAAGATCTATCTGGAAGAAAATGAGATCCCGACCAGCTGGTACAACGTCCGCGCCGATATGAAGAACAAACCGGCGCCGCTGATTCATCCCGGCACCCTGCAGCCTCTGAAATTTGAGGATATGCAGCCGATCTTCTGCGATGAACTGATCCGCCAGGAACTTGACAACGATACGGCGTTCATCCCCATTCCGGAAGAGGTGCTCAACTTCTACAAGATGTATCGCCCGTCGCCGCTGACACACGCGAAATTCCTGGAGCAGGCGCTCGATACTCCTGCCAGGATCTTCTATAAATTTGAAGGCAACAATACTTCCGGCAGCCATAAACTCAACTCCGCGATCGCTCAGGCTTATTATGCAAAAGAGCAGGGCCTTAAGGGCGTAACGACCGAGACCGGCGCCGGACAGTGGGGAACCGCACTTTCGATGGCCTGCGCTTTCTTCGGACTTGACCTGAAGGTCTATATGGTAAAGGTCTCCTACGAACAGAAACCGTTCCGCCGCGAAGTCATGCGCACTTACGGCGCTGAAGTGACTCCGTCGCCGTCGATGAACACCAACATCGGCCGCGCCATCAACGAACAGTTCCCCGGAACCACCGGTTCCCTCGGCTGCGCGATCTCCGAAGCGGTGGAAGCGGCAGTGAGCACTCCCGGATACCGCTATGAGCTCGGCTCCGTGCTCAACCAGGTGCTGCTGCATCAGTCCATTATCGGCCTGGAAACGAAAGCGGCCTGCGACAAGTACGGAATCAAACCGGACATCATCATCGGCTGCGCAGGCGGCGGCTCCAACCTGGGCGGCCTGATCTCACCCTTCATGGGAGAGAAGCTGCGCGGAGAGGCTGATTACCGGATCATCGCGGTCGAGCCGGCATCCTGCCCGAGCTTTACCAGAGGCAAATTCGCCTATGACTTCTGCGACACCGGAAAAGTCTGCCCGATGGCGAAGATGTACACACTCGGACATGACTTCATTCCGTCAGCCAACCACGCAGGCGGACTTCGCTACCACGGCATGAGCTCTATCTTAAGCCAGCTCTATCATGACGGCCTGATGGAGGCGAGAGCCGTAGAGCAGACCAGTGTCTTTGAAGCGGCACAGCTCTTTGCGAGGACAGAAGGCATCCTGCCCGCACCCGAATCCAGCCATGCGATCCGCGGCGCGATCGATGAGGCGCTTAAGTGCAAAGAGACCGGTGAGGAGAAGACCATCATCCTCGGCCTGACCGGTACCGGCTACTTTGACCTGAAAGCCTATGAACAGTACAACAACGGGACCATGAGCGACTATATCCCGACAGATGAGGATCTGGCAAAAGGGTTTGCGACGATTCCGGATATCAACCTGTAAGCCCGGTTTTACTATTCGGAAATATTAATTGAAAAACGAGCGGAACTATTCCTCGGGGACCGCTCCCGCTTAAACCTCGCGCAGCGGTACTAAGGCTCGGATATTTCCTCGCCAAGTACCGGCGCTGCGGTTATGTCCCCTCCGGAATGGTACCGCTCGTTTTATGCGAAAAATTATTCCCGAAAAAAAACCGGACGTAAACGTGTTTACCGGAATGGATGAAGCTGATAGAATGACCTGAGAAACTATTCTAACCTATAGTGAAAGGGGGATGTCTATGAATGATTGTCCCGGCTGCGGTGCTTCGCTCCGCTATGATATTTCTGCCGGACAGCTGGTCTGTGACCACTGCTGTTCGCAGTATGACCCTTACGAATATGATGCCGGCCATAATCAGGAGACCGGGGACGGCGCTTTCAAGGCAGAGCTGCTTACCTGCCCGAACTGCGGTGCGCAGATCATGGCTGCCGATCATTCGGCTGCAGAGTATTGTTCTTACTGCGGCAGTTTTGTCATGCTTACGGCCAGTGAGACGAGCGGGGTAAGACCGGACCTGATCGTTCCGTTTCAGAAAACGAAAGAGGACTGTAAAAAAATCTACCGGCAGAAGCTCGCAAAACATATCTTTGCACCGGGTGAGCTGAAAGATCCCGACTACCTGAACCGCTTTTCCGGCTTCTATATTCCCTACTGGGTCTATGACGTGGGTTTTGCCCGCAATCCGCGGATCACGGGAACGACATCGAAGCAGGAAGGGGATTACCTGGTGACTTCGGTTTTCGATATCACCGGCGACCTGGATGCGGAGTTCAACGGAATTACCTATGACGCTTCCAGCGCTTTCGATGACAATATCAGTGAATCCATTGCTCCCTACCGGATGGAGGAAATGAAGGAATTCACGCCATCCTACCTGTTCGGCTTCTATGCGAACACAGAAGACGTAGAAGAGAAGGCTTATGAGAAAAGTGCCAAAGAACTGGCAACGGAAGCCGTCTACGAAAGAATCCTCGAAGAGAATGATCTGAAAGATTATAAAGTCGAAAACAAGAGAGGGACTACCGCCGTCGGCGCCAGGATCAAGAAAGCCCAAAGAGCCATGCTGCCGGTCTGGTTCCTGACCTGGAGAAAGAAAGACCGGGTCGCTTACAGCGTAGTAAACGGGGAGACCGGCAAGATCTATGCCGAAATTCCCATCGATATCCGTAAATACCTGCTTCTCAGCCTGATTTTGACGATTCCGCTGTATTTCCTCGCGGAACGGATGTTTCAGTTTACGGCCCAGACCGGAATGCTTCTGGGAAGTATCCTGACGCTGGCAGCCGCGATGATCTTTCATGCCCAGATGACATCCATAGGAGCCAGAAATACCGGCTTTGGAGATTACCGTTCGAAAGATGCGCCGGCTGAACCGAAACCGATCGTGCCGATGTTTGGCGATGATAATATCCGCAGTCAGAACGCAGTAGTATTCGGAAGGCGGTGGATCATCGGTTTTGCCGTGATCTTCGCGCTGGCATTCATGGCTGCGGGCTGGATACTGGAGCATATCTCTACGTCAGACATGACGGTCTTCTATCTGTGCTGCCTGGCGGTTCTTGCTGCGTTAGGGGCTTTTCTGGCATACTGTTCGGTTCAGGTGATCATCGACGGAAAGGTGGAGAGCGGACCGGCGGATAAGGTGATACGGATGGTTCCGTGGCTGGGACCTGTCTGCTGCCTGCTGGCGGCCGTCATGGCACTTATCCATCCGGTGGAAGATTACTGGTATTACGGGGTCTGCATCCTGTCTCTGGTCGTTACCGCCATCATGCTGGTCACGGCGATCAGCCTGCACAACCGGTCGGTAACGCGGCCGGTGCCTGACTTTTTTGCAAAGGCAAAGGAGGAGAGAAGATGAGACGCGTAAAGAACGGTTATTTGAAAAAACCGGCAGCTTTCATCCTGGCCGTCGGTATGATCCTCCTGATGTGCATGAGCGTTTTCGCGCAGGAGGAGAAGTATGTAAATCCCGGGACGGGATACAAAGTTTATGTCAGTGACGAAGCTTCCCTGCTGCAGCCGGGTGAGGAAGAGCCTCTGATCGAAAAGATGAAAGAGATCACCGAATACGGCGGTGCGGCATTCGTGACCTGCAATGCGCCGGGCAGCACTTCTTCGTACGCCGAGGAGCGTTACCGGGAGTATTTCGGAAAAGACTCCGGAACGCTGTTCATGATAGACATGGCCAACCGGAAGATCTGGATCTTCAGCGACGGAGACATCTACCGGACGATCTCAAAGCCGAAGGCCAACCAGATCGCCGACAATGCTTTTCGATATGCAAAAAAGGAAAAATACGGCGAATGTGCGCTGACAGTGTTTGAACAGATCGGGACCCTGCTTGAGGGCGGCAGAATCTCGGAAGGAATGAAGCACACCGTTAACATCCTTCTGGCTGCGATCGCAGCTTTGATGATCTGTTACCTGATGGTCAGCTACAGCACTATGGGTGTGCGCCCCACCAGGGATGTGATCCTGGGGGCCGGGGTGTCGACCCTGGCGTTTACCGCAGCAGCTCCGGTCTTCAGGAGACAGACGAAGAAATATTCGCCCCGCGTCGAATCCGGCGGCGGAGGAGGCGGCGGAGGCGGAGGCGGCGGAAGCTCAGGCGGAGGCGGCGGTCACAGTTTCTGAAACAAAACAGGACAGGAAGTACTTACATGATTCAATTGACACCGAAAATGTTTCTGATCATTTGCCCGATGCTTTTCCTGACAGGCCTCGTCGATTCTATCGGGGGAGGAGGCGGCCTCATCTCCCTGCCGGCTTATCTGTTTGCCGGCCTGCCCGTCCATGCGGCGATCGCAACGAACAAACTTTCCTCAGCCTGCGGGACAGCCCTTACGACTATCCGTTTTATCAGGAACGGGATGGTGAACATCCTTATCGCCGTACCCTCGGTCATCTGTGCCTTTGCCGGCTCTACCATGGGTGCGTGGGCATCGCTGAGGATGAGCGAGAAAGCGCTCAAATACATTCTTTTTGCAGTGCTTCCCATCGCCGCTTTCTTTGTCCTCAACCGGCAGCTGTTTTCCGATAAAGACAGCGGTGAGGTGAAGGCGGATGGAAGAACAGTGGCCGTAGCAATGGTGTCCGCACTGATCATTGGGTTTTATGACGGCTTTTACGGACCCGGCACGGGCACCTTTCTCATTATTGCGTTTACGGTGTTTGCCGGGATGGGAGCCGCCGGCGCAAACGCCCATGCCAAGGTGATCAACCTGACGACCAACTTAAGTTCGCTGTTCGTGTTCTGGCGAAGCGGGCAGGTGATCGTCCCGCTGGGAATTGCCGGGGCCGTGTGCTGCATGGCCGGTAATTACGTGGGATCCGGGCTGGTGCTGACCAAAGGGTCGAAGATCGTGCGGCCGGTCATTCTGGCTGTGCTGGCGATGCTGCTGGTGAAGATTATCACGGATTTATGACAGGGGACATTTCGGTATTATAACTAAAGCCGGCAAAGAGGATTATGAACACGTCGCTGACTTGAAAAGGCTGCGCCGCCTATCAGATGCATTCTACGCTAACTCGCGCTCTGAAGAGCGCTCGAACAGAGCTTCGAATGCATCCGCTATGCTCGCCTTTTCCGACGTCAGCTTCCTATCGCTCATAATCCTCTCTGCCCGGCTTTTTTATATTCCCCTTCTGTCCCCTGACCTTTGTGAAGGCAGGGGGCAGTCTTGCTTCATCCGCAGAAGACAGGGTACAGTCTGCTTCACAACACAGATAATAAAAAAGTATCACCCTGTTCCAAAGGGGACGTTACCGCAGCGCCGGTACTTGGCGAGGGCGAAGCCCGAGCCTTATGTACCGCTGCGCGAGGTAAGA
>JBGUOI010000193.1:0-5158 GCA_045118075.1 Porcincola sp.
TGAGCGTTACCGGGAAGCGAGGGAAAATATGCAGAAGTGGCAGGCCATACAGCAGAACATTGACCGCATCCTGGATCGCGGAACGGAGAAGGAAAAGCATCGAGGCGAGAGCCGATGATGGGGCAGGTTTATCTGCCCGGCGGGGTTTGGGGCTGCCCCAACAAGCGGAGAAATATATATTTCTCCATTGCTTGCTACAGACAGCACCACCCCGCGACCCCATGAAAAAGGAAAGGAGATTTTACCATGGATCGCAGCAATAGCATTAAAACTACGGAGCTTCGTTACACACAGGTCGGGGAGTATTATTTCCCGGATATCAGGCTCAAAGGGAACGTCAGGCCGATTCGACGGTGGGGCAGGATGAAGCGGGATTATCTTCGGGCGCATCGTGAAATGCTGTACAGCGACCTGGTTCTTACAGGCAGGCTGTGGCCGATGTTAAATGAAATCGATGATACAGCTGATTCCCGCCTGGATCATCTGATGCGACAGATGATGCGGAAGGAGGAAGTCACGGAAGAACTGAAACGGGCCGACCAAATGCTCTGGATACAAAAGATGATGGAGATCAGGCATCGGGCGGAAGAAGTGGTTCTTGCGGAACTGATTTATGATGATGTCTGATGAAGGCATCCCTGAAATGAGGATACCTTTATCAGGCCGGAAGTTGTGAAAGGGGTCGGTGAATTGCCGACCCCTTAAGTTTCTAAAAAGGAGACGAAATGTCAAAAGAAAGAACAGAATCAACCAAGAGGTTGACTTTATTCTTAAACTGTGTTATTGTATGGATGTCCAATCGAAAGGCAGATAAAAAGGAGGTTTTGATATGCTGACAAGTTTGGGAAGGTTCTTGCGAAAGCTACGCATAGACCGCGGAGAAATACTTAAGAACATGGCAGAGAAACTTGAAGTCACATCATCGTTTTTGTCCGCAGTAGAGAATGGGAAAAAGAGAATGCCTTCAGCCTGGAACAGTAAGATTTGCGATCTGTATGGGTTGGATGACGGGCAGAAAAGAGAATTCACAAAGGCTATTGCAGAGACAGAGGAAGCAATTGAGATGAGTTTTGCAGATGCGAATATCGGTCGGAGGGAATTGGCAGTGTCCTTTGCCCGTAAGTTTACCGACATCGATGATGCACAGGCAGAAGCAATTCGCAAAATACTGTTTGGGGGTGATAAAGAATGAATTGCTACAAGGCAGATCCCGTTTCACGGGCAGATATCAGGCGGTATGTGTATATGTTGAAAAAGAAAGTGGGACTGGAAGAAGAATTGTATTTTCCGATTTTGCCCTTTGTGGAAAATGTTCTTCCTATGTTGATTCCCGATTTCCAGTTTCAGGTGGTACCAGTTGCTGAGATGGGCGTGAAGCATGGAGAGACCTATCCCAGCAAAAACCTGATCCGTATTCGTGAAGACATATACAATCGGGCTGCGGAGGGAGAAGGGCGGGATCGTCTGACGGTGGCTCATGAGGTTGGTCATCTGTTCCTGCATGAGGATGATGCAATCGCATTATGCCGTCTGGATCCCTGTGAGAAACTTAAACCGTATGAGGATCCGGAATGGCAGGCAGATGCTTTTGGTGGAGAATTGCTTGCATCCTCCTATCTGATAAAAAGGATGAGTGCATATGAGGTTCAGATAAAATGCGGAGTATCCTCTGCAGCTGCACGATGTCAACTGCGTTACGCATAAAAGGAGGTGGTTCTATTGATTGTGGACAATGAAAAAGCACCGCAAAGACTATTGGCGTAATCAAAGCGGTGCATTCTCCGAACATTTCTATTCGTAATAGCCATATTATTATAAGCGAAATCGGAGGAGAATTCAATGGGATAGCAGAGATTTTGGCGAATTTCTGCTTGACAAAACAGATATACTTAGTCTCCGGGCATTTCTATTCGTAATAGCACACTCATAGGATGCTCCGGAGGCTCAGCCTCAAGGCTAATAATACAAAGTCTCATGGCCTTGTTGTATTGAGTGGAAAGTTGGTGACGTATGAATTTACGACAGACTTTTAGAAGGAGCTTAGTTTATGAGGATTCGAAAAACAATATTTGATGATGGGTTTCAGGCTTATCTGACTGATGGCGCAACGCTTGTCGGAGCACCGGGAATACCAATGCTGATGGATCTGGATAACGTACAGATACCCAGAGATCTGCTTCCCTTTAATAAGGCGCGGACATGCCCTGATAAACGGCAGTACATCCACTTCTATCTGCATGACAAGGAGTTCTCCCGTGTCCTTACGGCAACGACAAGGTATCTGGATTTGCTGAAATTATACGATGGGGTTATAACGCCGGATTGCACAATGGAGATCAATCAGGCTCCCTGTCTTCTGCAAGCCAATACATACATGAACAGGGCCGTAGGCTTCTTTCTTCAGAAAAATGGGATTCCGGTAATTCCGAACATTCGCTGGAGCGATGAAAGCAGTTTTGATTATTGCTTTCTCGGAGTACATCCCGGTTCCATTGTGTCAGTAAGCACACATGGATGTATTCAGGAAAAGTGGCAGCGGGAGATATTCAGAACAGGCCTGGAAGCCATGCTTGAAAACATACATCCAAGGGCGGTGTTGGTTCATGGCTTCATGCCGGATGATATTTTTGGACAGTTTCTGAATCAGGTGGAATTCTATCGCTATCCGAGCGAATTTGAACGCACACACCGAAAGGCAGGTGCGTGAGATGGGTACGACATATAAAGGGAATACCAAGTTCTATCGGAGCATCGGCCAGAATATCTTGATTGCGTCCAGTACATATCATTATGAGAACGGACGCTTCGGAGTATCAAGTCCCAGTACAGGCAATAAGACAAGAAACATTGCATCTGCGGATCCGGTCAGCACTGCAAAGGATTTCTATGACAAAATTGCCCTGGGCGGAATCGAGCAGAGCTTCAATAATGGAACGCTTAAGGTTACTCGTATGGCAGACGGAACGCATGTGACATGGCGCTTGATATCGCACTCGGATGGGACATCAGTTGTGGAGATCAATATCGACCACAGTACGCATACCGGCGGTATCAAAAAGCAGAAGATTCATTTTGTGGAGGAAAAGTAAAATGAAAGCAGTAGATATTTCTTTTTCCAATACTGATATGCTGCGTGGAATGATTGGTAAAACGTTTGAGAAATACAAATGCGACCCATTTGTATTCTCGCCGAGTGTATATGGCATCGTTGGCTTTTTTATCGGAACGGATATTTACAGACTGACATCTTTGACCAGGAATGTCAGCCGGTTTTATACCGATGAAGATGTAGCAGTATTTCAGATTGATAAAGCAACTGAAGAAGGTATTGTAACCATGATGGATGAGGGGCAGATGATCGATACCCCTGTCAAGGATACGATACAGTCCATTGATCTTGTCATAGATCGGGAGACCATTTCCCATAACGGGGAAGATAGAACGCTGATCAGCACGAAGGGTATTGTCTTTCATCTGGCCGGCGGCAATGAGATCTCTTTTGAAATCAGGACCTGGTTTTCAGAATTCATTACTATTCAGAAAGGTTATGACCTGATTAAGAAGTTTACTCCGACGGAGGAATTCCTGGAAGAATGGGAAGACAGTGCCGGATATGATGCGAGTGTCCGGCGGGAGGTCGTAACAATCGGGTAAAGATGCGATCTTTTAGAACAGTCATGCGGACAGACAAGCACCTCCGCATGGCTGTTTTTATTATGAGTTTTCTTGCGGAAACGTGTAGATGATTCCACAAAAATATGGTATGATGGAAGCCGCAGTGATAATGATATTTCCCTGGAGGTTTGAATATATGCCAAGAGCAAAAAAGGATGCAAAAATCCTGAATGTGAAGCTCGCAACACCTGTCTATGATCGTCTTGAAGAGTTTTGCGATGAAAGCGGTATGTCAAAGACTGTAGCTGCGGAGAAGATCTTCACACAGTTTTTTAATGAATATTTTGAGAGACCCGAGTCCGAACGGACGATTTTTCAGCATAGCGTAAAGGAGTGACGGACAGCCTATGGCTTCGATTGAAATTATAACGAATGCCTGGCCTGTACGGGATGTGCTCCCCTTGCTCCTATTCGACCGCAGCGCGAAGAAGAATATAATATTCGCTACCGAAAGCTATGCGGATCGCGGCGAAGGCTACGGGGCAAAAATCCAGATTACAGAACAGGTATTAAATATTGACGGGGGATGCATCATCCAGCCCCGCGTCCTGAAGGATTCCGACGAACAGCTTCTGCGGACCCGGAGAAAGGCGGAGGTGTTTACGCCCGCGTGGGTGTGCTGCCTGATGAATAACCACATAGACGAAGTATGGTTCGGCAGGCCGGATGTATTCGGAACACTGAACGGACAGGAATGGACGCCGGCGGAAGATCCTGTACTGATGCCAAAGCGGAGACGATGGCAGGCTTACATCGACTCCCGGCGATTGGAGATCACCTGCGGCGAGGCTCCGTATCTTGTCAGCCGTTACGACATGGCGACCGGTGAGATCATTCCTATCAACGAGCGGATCGGCATTCTGGACCGGAAGCTGCGGATCGTGAATGAGAACGCACAGACAGAGGAAGAATGGCTCAAGTGGGCACAGAGGGCGTTTCAGTCTGTATATGGCTACGAATATCAGGGTGACAACCTGCTGATAGCCCGGATCAATCTGCTGCTGACATACATCGACTACATACAGGATCGATGGGATAGGAAACCGACGGACAAGGAGCTTAATGAGATCGCCAAAATCATCAGCTGGAACATCTGGCAGATGGACGGCCTGAAAGGTTCCATACCGCTGGGAGCGCTGTACGAGGAGTATCACCAGATGACCATCTTCGATATATTCGGAATGGACGATGGCTCTGGAGACGAAGGATCGGAAGAATACATTCCCTGCCGCATCTATGACTGGCGGGGGCAGAATAAGAGCGTGGAGTTTAACGCATTTCGGGAAGGGAGAAATGGCAGCATGAAGTTCGATTTTATTATAGGGAACCTCCATTTCGATACGGGGCGGAAAGGGACAGATCGAAATGGAGGGTCAGGCGGGGAACGGCAGCCGGGGCTCCGAACATCTGGACACCGTGTCCAGATGTGCCGCCCGGATAGAAAAACGTCCGCATAGCGCAAGGCTACACGGACGTGTCGGGG
>JBGUOI010000194.1:0-3784 GCA_045118075.1 Porcincola sp.
TTCTGCTTCTTGTCCGGGTCGTGATGGTTGACCAGGAGAGCTTCCTGATTGACGCGGATGGTGCCCCGGTCTACTTTGCCGACACCGATCCGGCCTACATATTCGTTGTAGTCGATCGTGCTGATCAGCATCTGAAGCGGCCCTTCCGGATCGCCTTCCGGCGCAGGGATGTGCTTGAGGATGGTCTCGAAGAGCGGAATCATGTTCTTCGGCTCATCGGCCAGGTCAGTTACGGCAAAGCCCGCTTTTGCGGAGGCATAGACGAACGGGCAGTCAAGCTGTTCATCGGAGGCTTCCAGGTCGAGCAGAAGCTCGAGGACTTCCTCCTCAACTTCCTCGGGCCTTGCTTCCGGCCGGTCAACTTTATTGATGCATACGATGACGGGCAGATCCAGCTCCAGGGCATTTTTCAGGACGAACCTGGTCTGGGGCATGGGCCCTTCAAACGCGTCGACCACGAGGATGACGCCGTTGACCATCTTAAGGACGCGCTCCACTTCTCCGCCGAAATCGGCATGGCCGGGAGTGTCGATGATGTTGATCTTGGTGCCCTTATAAACAACAGCCGTGTTTTTGGACAGGATGGTGATGCCGCGCTCGCGCTCCAGATCGTTGGAGTCCATCACGCGCTCGGCCACTTCCTGGTTCTCGCGGAAAACGCCGCTCTGCTTGAGCAGCTCATCGACAAGGGTGGTCTTTCCGTGGTCTACATGTGCAATGATCGCAATATTGCGGATGTCTTCTCGAATCATATTTTGATGTTATCCTCCGAAATTCATATCATGCCCGGATGTCTTTGACGGTAAATCCGTGACATGTCCGCCTTTACCGGCGACGTTGACATTCTACACATAAATAATAGGAAAGTAAAGAGTGAATCGCATCAGGGGACGGTTCCCTGCCATACCCCCGCCCGGCTTGCATTTATTTCCTGCCTGTAGTATAACTCTGAATAGATTGCCCATAGATTTTTGAGGGAGTGTTATCAATATGAACGATCAGATACATTTTTACTGCGGCCGGGGGGTCGGGAAATCCTCTGCCGCGATCGGACGGGCTGTCAGCGGCGCCTGTAACGGCAAGTCCGTTTTCATCGTCCGGTTTTTAAAGGGAAAGGCCAGTGTGGAGTATGATTACCTGCGCAGGCTTGAGCCGGAGATCAAGCTGTTTTGTTTTGATAAATTCGATGCGCCGTACACGGAGCTGACCGAGGAAGAGAAGGCGGAGGAAGCCTTCCATATGAAGAACGGCATCGGATATGCCAGAAAAGTGGCTGCGACCGGTGAGTGCGATATCCTGGTGCTGGATGAAGGACTTGACCTGGTCAGCCTGGGCATTATTGAACCGGAAGAGCTCAAAGAGGTGATCGAGTCCGCCGGACAGGGCGTGAGTGTGATCATTACAGGCTCGGAGCGGCACGAAGAACTGTGGCCGTATGCGGACAGAGTGACCGAGGTATCGACACTGAAGCCTGAAGAGTGAAAAAGCATGGATAATACCGGAGGAAAGAACATGATAAGAGTGATTCTCAGCGGATGCAGCGGACGTATGGGCAGCGTGATCACGCAGCTTAGTGCGGAATATGAAGAACTTAAGATCGTGGCGGGCGTCGATGTGGTAAAACCGCAGCAGGCGGTGGATTATCCTGTTTTTACCTCGCTTGACGAGTGTCCTGAGGCGGATGTGGTCATCGATTTTTCATCCCCGAAACTTCTTGAAAGCCTGCTGTCCTACTCTGAAACGACAAACACGCCGGCAGTAGTGTGCACGACCGGTCTTTCGGATGAACAGATCAGCGCACTGGAGGAGACTTCTAAGAAGGTCGCCATGCTTCGGTCCGCCAATATGTCGGTGGGAGTCAACCTGCTGATGAAAGTCCTCAAACAGGCAGCGCCGGTGCTGGCCAAAGCCGGGTTTGATATTGAGATCGTGGAAAAACATCATAACCGCAAGAAAGATGCGCCGAGCGGAACGGCGATCGCATTGGCGGATACCGTTAATGAGGCGCTTGACGGGCGGTATGAATATGTCTACGACCGCAGCAGCGTCTTAAGAGAGCGCGGGAAGAATGAACTCGGCATCAGCGCTGTCAGGGCCGGCAATATCCCCGGAGAACATGACGTGATCTTCGCGGGTACGGATGAAGTGCTGACGTTCAGGCACACTGCCTATTCAAGAGCCATCTTCGGAAAAGGAGCTCTCCAGGCAGCGGCTTTCCTGGCAGGAAAAGAGCCCGGCCTGTATACCATGGCGGATGTGATCGAGGCATCAGATAAATAAAAGAACGGACGGTTCAACTTATGAAAAAAGTAGTGAAATTCGGCGGCAGCTCACTGGCGAGCGCCAGCCAGATCACCAAGGCAGCAAAGATCATCAAGAGCGACGAAGCACGCCGCTATGTAGTCCCCTCTGCGCCGGGGAAACGCTATTCCGATGACATCAAGGTGACGGATATGCTGTACCGCTGCTACGATACGGCGGCAAACGGCGGCCTGATCGACGATCAGATCAAGCGGATCAGTGACCGCTACAGCGAGATCATCGAGGGCCTTGAGATCGATCTGGACCTGAGTGAAGAGTTCGAGGTGATCAGGGATCATTTTCTGCGCCAGGCGGGGCGGGAATATGCCGCGTCCAGGGGCGAGTACCTGAACGGTCTGGTGATGGCGAAGTATCTGGGCTTCAGGTTTATTGACGCCGCTGAGGTGATCTGCTTTGACGGAAGCGGAAACTTTGACAGTGAGAAGACACACCAGATCCTGCGGGAAAGGCTGCGCAACATAGAATATGCCGTTATCCCGGGGTTTTACGGCGCCATGCCGGACGGGTCGGTCAAGACTTTCTCGCGCGGCGGCTCCGACATCACCGGATCGATCGTGGCACGCGCAGTCCGGGCTGATGTCTATGAAAACTGGACAGACGTGAGCGGAGTGCTGGTCACGGATCCCCATGTGGTCCCCAACCCGGAAGTGATCGATGTGATCACCTATCGTGAGCTGAGAGAGCTTTCCTACATGGGCGCTACCGTCCTGCACGAGGATGCCATCTTCCCGGTGAGGAAAGAGGGAATCCCGATCAATATCCGCAATACGAACCGGCCGGAAGACCACGGCACCATGATCGTGGAGAGCACCTGCCGGCAGCCCAGGCATGTCATTACCGGCATCGCGGGCAAGAAGGGCTTCTGCTCGATCAACATTGAGAAGGACATGATGAACTCAGAGATCGGTTTCGGACGCCGGGTGCTTCAGGTATTCGAGGAGAACGGGATCTCGTTCGAGCATACCCCGTCGGGAATCGACACTTTCTCAGTCCTTGTTCACCAGACTGAATTCGAGGAGAAAGAGCAGAGCGTCATCTCCGGCCTGCACCGGGCGGTCCATCCGGATACGATCGATCTGGAGGGCGACCTCGCCCTGATCGCGATCGTCGGCAGAGGGATGAAAACCAGAAAAGGAACGGCCGGACAGGTCTTTTCCGCCCTGGCACACGCCAGAATCAACATCAAGATGATCGACCAGGGATCGAGCGAGCTGAACATCATCATCGGTGTGCGCAACGAAGACTTTGAAACCGCTATCCGTGCGATCTATGATATTTTTATCACCTCCGAGCTGGGGGACTGATCTGAGAATACAACGCTGACAGGGGAAACTCTGTCAGCGTCTTTGCATTTAACATAACTTAGCAAGAATTCCCCCCATCCTCTATAGGTGGCGGGATGAATTGCCCTCTTATTGTTTTGAGATCTTCATTCAGAACCGAAAAGAACATTTGTTCTATC
>JBGUOI010000195.1:0-5137 GCA_045118075.1 Porcincola sp.
ATCTGGACCGGGCAGTCCTCTTTCTTGAAAATAACGAAGATCTGTCCGGATGGAAGGTGGAGGAAGAAGATGAGAAGATCCTGATGGATCTTTATAATCGAGGTGGATTTTCAACCGGATATTACCAGATTCCGAAAGGTTCTCAGATGATGACGCCCGGGAGGCCGAATCATGCCGGAACACAGGCTTTTGAAGTCATCGGCGCGGATCCTTCACAGGTGCGGTTAAAAGCCCTGGAAGATATTGATCAGGGCGATGTCATAGAAATCTATGACCGAAACGGGGCCGGAAGCGACGAGACCGTTATGCAGTATTCCCTTCGGAA
The DNA here is from genome assembly GCA_045118075.1 of Porcincola sp. Classification (GTDB taxonomy): domain Bacteria; phylum Bacillota; class Clostridia; order Lachnospirales; family Lachnospiraceae; genus Merdiplasma. Next base: position 326 of record JBGUOI010000195.1, read on the forward strand.
AGATGAGGTCTGCACGTTACCCTCCAAAGGTGCCCTTAAAAGGCTGCATCGGGGACAGACATTAAGGAGAGTCCGCAGCGAAAGACTGCTCGGGCAGATACGCAGTGATTTCGTTACCGGAAATCCTGCGGTAAAAATAAATGGAAAATTCATTTTCAGGAAAGACGAAAAGATTACACTTGAACTGGAACATGCGGGCACTTCGGTGAGTGTTTCCGGTAATGTTCCGCTTGATGCCCTTAACCGGCCGGTCGGACGCGGGGATCTGGAGCGTCAGCTTCTCAAGACCGGCGGGACAGAAATGGTATTTGATCAGCTGGATATTCTCTGGGAAGATGGTCTTTTTCTTCCGATGGGGGAGATTGCTTCCCTGCGCAGGGAAGGACTTGAAAAACTGAGAGATGCCATACTTGCTCCGATGCGAAGGAAAAGACCGGAAGGGCCTGCAAAGCGTGAGGAGATGGCTTTCGGCGAAGACGATTGGGAAGCGCAGGATGCTGTGAATATAACAGCGTGGGTAACGACGCCGCAGCAGCTTAATGCCGTCCTGACATGTAAAGAAATAGCGGGCGTCTGCCTGGACAGTACCCGCTATATGCCGCCTTCACCCGCTCTTGGCAGCACCAAGCAGCAAGCTTCGGATATAGAGATGCTCAGGAAGATGTTTGCTGCTGACGCTGAGAAGATCAGATCGGCAGGAAAAAGATGCCTGCTTGCGCTGCCGAATGTCTGGAGGGAGGGAGTTATCCGTTCCTTTACGGCGGTATTTGAAGAAACTGCGGTTCATCTTGCAGACGTACTGATCCTTAGAAATATTCAGCAGCTTTATTCCTGCCGCGAACTATTTCCCGAAATGAAAAAGCTCGCCGGCCAGGAGATCTATTCATGGAACGGAAGAAGCCGGGAGATGATCCGCAGTTTCGGCGCTTCGGATATGGTAAGCGCCGAGCTTAACAAACACCAGATCCTGCCCGGTTCCGGCGGCATGGTGGTATACGGAAGGACCCTGCTGATGACAACCGCCCAGTGCCTTGGACTCAATGCCGGAAAGTGCACCGGCCGGGATGGGTTTATGACGATTACAGACAAAACGAAAGCTGTATTTCCGGTAAGAAGATGCTGCGCTGTCTGTTCAAATCTTATCTATAACAGTGCCGTTCTCGACTTGACAGGGAACGCGAACGAGGTTTTAAGCTGCGGATGCCGGGATCTTCATATCCAGTTTACGACGGAAAATGATAAAGAGGTGAGGGAGGCTGCCGCCGCTGCCTGCAGTGCCTTTCTTGGCCAAAGATCTTTGGAAGGAAATAACAAGAACCCGCGCAAGGGGACCCGCGGGCACTTTAAAAGGGGAGTCGAATAGGAGAATCATGTCCATCGCAAGCCTTACCAATATCAAAGAGATCCTGATTCAGGCCTCAAGATACCTGATCATCTTTCTGATGATCGTCTATACGGTTCAATCCTATACCGTATTCGCCAGAAGCGGACGTTCGAGGAAGAACCTGTTTCTGAGGCAGAACCTGGCAATGTTCACCATCCACTTTATCGGATACCTGATCCTGTACCTGGAGCAGGGAGGTGTTAAGATTCTGCTTTTTTACGGAGCTCAGGTCATGTATCTTCTTGCGGTGCTGCTCCTGATGCAGGGCTTTTATCCGAGGCTTTCAAGACTTCTGCTCAACCATATGTGCATGCTGAGCACCATCGGTTTTATCATGATCGCGAGACTGGCATACGATTCGGCTGTCAGGCAGTTTGTCATTATTGCCGGAGGGACAGTGGCCGCACTTCTCATACCGGTCATCGTCAGGAAAGTGATGGGCCTGTCCAGGCTGACATGGGCTTACGTCTTTGTCGGGATCGGAATGCTCGGCCTGGTGCTGGCGGCTGCGAGGGTGACGAACGGAGCCAGAATCAATATAGAAATACACGGATTTACGTTTGCTCCGTCAGAGTTTGTCAAGATCATCTATGTATTTGCGGTGGCCGGACTCATTAAAGAGGCGGGTGACCTGAAAAAACTCACCCTTGCGGCACTGCTTGCGGCAGTCCATGTTCTTTTGCTGGTCGTATCCAAAGACCTGGGGAGTGCCCTGATCTTTTACGTTGCTTTCCTGGTCGTTTTGTTTGCCGGAACAAAAAACCCGTTTCTGGTGCTTGCCGGAATCCTGGCCGGAATATTGGCGGCAACGGCGGCGTATTTCCTGTTCAGTCATGTAAAGGTGCGCGTGGACGTCTGGCTCGATCCTTTTGCGGATTACACCGGAAAAGGCTACCAGATCAGCCAGTCGCTCTTTTCGATCGCTGCCGGAGGCTGGTTCGGTACCGGACTGGGACTTGGGGCACCAGGTACGATCCCGTTCGTACAGCAGGATTTCATGTTTTCTGCGATTGCCGAGGAACTTGGCGGAATCTTTGCCGTATGCCTGGTGGCCGTGTGCCTGAACTGCTTTATTATGTTTATCAATGTCGCGATGAAGCTTTCCAATACGTTTTACAGGCTGGTGGCAGTCGGATTGGGAACAACGTATGCCGTACAGGTATTCCTGACGATCGGGGGCGGAATCAAGCTGATCCCGATGACGGGGGTGACGCTTCCGCTGGTCAGTTACGGCGGAAGTTCCGCGCTTAGTACGATCGCTATGTTTTCCATTGTGCAGGGTCTGTATATGATGCGTGTTGATGAGGTGGATAAGGATGAAGAAGAAAGACGATCTGGACCTGAGGGATATCCGGATCAGGGAAGTGAAGCTTGGCAGTGGGAATGAGCCTTCCCGGACGGAGGAAAATATACCCGGGCGCAATACCGAGCTGGTGATCATCACTTATGTGTTCGCCGGTCTTTTTGTGCTGCTCGCCGGTTACCTGATCTGGTTCCAGATCTTTAAGCGCCCGGAAGTAAAAAAGAATGCCTACAATACACGCGAAGAGGTCACGACTGACCGTGTGATCAGGGGAGCCATTCTCTCCGGTGACGGAACAAGGATCGCTTATACCGATGTGGACTATACGGGAAATGAGGTGCGTGTCTATCCCTATGCGAATATTTTTTCCCATACGGTCGGTTACGCTACGAACGGCAGGGCAGGTCTGGAAGCATCTTTGAACAGTATTCTGATGAATTCTCATTCTTCCCTGCTGGACCAGATTCAGAATGCTTATGATAACAAGAAAGTTCAGGGAGACAATGTGATCGTGACACTGGATCCGAAACTGCAGCAGGCTGCTTATTATGCGCTTGGCGACCGGCGCGGAGCAGTAGTCGTGATGGAGCCGGACAGCGGGAAGATTCTTGCGATGGTATCAAAACCGGATTTTGACCCGAATACGATCTCATGGGACTGGGAGCAGCTTACCGGTGACGGCAACAATTCAAACCTTCTTAATCGTGCGACTCAGGGACTATATCCTCCCGGATCCACATTTAAGATTCTCACGACACTCGCCTATATGCGCCAGAACCCTCAGGATTATGAGCGGTTCAGTTATGAGTGTCAGGGGAGCCTGTACCAGGATGAAGTCAACATAACCTGTTATGACGGCCATGTACACGGCATACAGACGCTGCCGCAGGCTTTTGCCAATTCCTGTAATACGGCTTATGCCACGATCGGCCTGTCTCTTGATCGGGCCGCATTCAGGAAGATGACGGAAAAATTCTTCTTTAACCGCCAGCTTCCGGGAGACATTCCTCATCAGACCAGCGTATTCGCCCTCGACCGCAATTCTTCGGAAGCCTCATGCATGACGACGGCCATCGGACAGGGAGATACTCTGGTGACGCCGCTGCATATGGCGATGATCACTTCAGCGGTTGCCAATGGCGGGATCATGATGAAACCCATGCTCGTCTCATCCGTAGAGACCTTTGAAGGGGCAATGGTGGAAGAAAGGAAACCATCGATCGCTGCCCAGCTTCTGACAGTCGACGAAGCCCAGGTCCTGAGCGGCATGATGGAGAAAGTCGTGAAGGAAGGAACGGCACAGGCTCTTTCCTGGAACAGCTATTCTGTTGCCGGCAAGACCGGCTCTGCAGAGTATGATACGGGCGAATACCAGGGGACTCATTCCTGGTTCGTTGGCTATTCCAACGTGGAAGACCCGGATATTGCCCTGGCCGTGATCGCTGAAGACGGAGGAACTGGTTCGGAGACAGCGGTCCCCATTGCTCAGCAGATCTTTGATGCCTACTATTACTCATAATGATTGTCCGAAATATTTTTTAATGGTTGTCACGATCGTCCCATTTGTCGTATACTGATTGTAATATTTATCTAACACAACGCTTTCAGGAGGAGATTGCAATGATCGAGGCAACAAGCTGTGGCGGTGTGGTCATTTATCGCGGAAAGATTCTGGTTCTGTTCAAAAGTTACAGGAATAAATATGAGGGATGGGTATTACCCAAGGGAACAGTAGAAGAAGGAGAAACCCACGAACAGACTGCCGTCAGGGAGGTTAGAGAGGAGACCGGTGCAAAGGCCGATATTATCCGATATGTCGGAAAGAGCCGTTATACATTCAACGTACCCGAAGATGTCGTCGAAAAGGATGTCCACTGGTACCTGATGATGGCGGACAGCTATTACAGCAGGCCGCAGAGAGAAGAATTCTTTGTTGATTCCGGTTACTATAAGTATCACGAAGCGTATCATCTTCTTAAATTCTCAAACGAGAAGCTGATACTGGAAAAAGCCTATAACGAATATCTTGAACTGAAAAAGAACCATCTTTGGGTCCCGGTGCACAGAAACGCGTCTGAACCTGAAAAGAATAATGACGTTACGTCCGGTTCCGGAGGCAGCCAAT
>JBGUOI010000196.1:0-15961 GCA_045118075.1 Porcincola sp.
TCCCGTAGATGACCGCCATAAAGGTAATGAAACCTCTGAGGGCTCTTCTTGTGCCCTCCCCGTTTCCGAACAGGGAAGAAAGAACCAGCATCATGATCACAAATCCTAACATATCGTTACCTCCTTATTACTGCTGTGGTCTTTTATTACCGATCCGGTCGAAAACCGGGTAATAAAAAAAGACCTTTATCATGACAACTGCCACAATAAAAGTCTTGCGTTCTCACTTGGTACGGGTACATTTCTGTACCGGGTGACGTTTCCAAGCCCGCCTTTTAAGGCGTCTCGCTACTCCCTTTGTATTGATTGATAAATAATTATCACAATCCCTCGTCTTTGTCAACTGTTTTCGTAAAAAATTTTTCCCGGTTCCGGCGCTCATGACAGACAAGCCGCCGGAACCCCGGGCGGACAAAAATCCCGCTACAGGACCTGAACGGAAAGGCTGATCTGACCGTGTTCATCACGCGATCCTGTCAGTGCCAGCGTTGTTCTTCCGTCATCGAGGCGGTATTCTTCCTGCACTGTTTTATGCGGCGGTGAGGACAGGAGCATCTTTTGAAAATCTGCCGTGATGCCCGGCATAACCGTCAAAAATATACGCATGCCTTCTTTCTCCCCGTACCGTTGTTTCAGTTTTTCAATTATCTGAGCAGACGCTTCCATAACGTGTGTTCCCTCAATACTCCGCTTTCACAAACATGTTTGTGTCATCATTCCCAAAAGAATTATCCAGCCAGGTGATTCCAAGCGCCGGCGGCTCATCAGAAGCAGCGTCATCTTCCGGCAGCATTTCAATGCCGAACACACCGGCTCCGCCTTCCCCGGCGGCTTCCTGAGCTTCGGTATCCGTTTCATTATCTGTGATTGCTGCCTGATGCTCCACCCCGTCCCAGTAGACCAGTGCTTCCCTGATCGCATCATAGTAGGCAGTCATCGTATAGAAAACGGTATTTCCATCGCGTCCGCCGCTGTTTGAAATCGTAAAGGAAAGGCCTCCGTCATCACTCAGGGAGATCTCCATAAAGTGCGTTCCGCCTTCCGTTTCCTCCCATGTCCCTTCAAGATAAGGAGCAAGATCTTCTCCTTTTGTTTCAAAAGCCTGACCGCCTCCGGTGATTTCCCTGATCTCCCCATCTTCCGCAAGAACATTGAAGTCCAAGTATTCTTTGACATATTGCCCGTTGGTATATACAAGACGAATCGTGTCATCTCCGTTATCGATCGCCCGGAAGCTGCCGGCATAGGCAAGGCCTTCTTCCATATCTGTCTCTGTGATCACTTCTACGGCAGAAGAATCACCTTTATCTCCACGCCATGTTGTCCAGTAAAAACCGGAATCGGCATCCTTTTTCTCCGCTGAATCGATCCGGATAGTCAGGACACCGTCTGTCATCTCTGTCGTTACATGGTTCGAAACGCCGGTTTGCACGGTATCCGGTTCGGTCTCACCGGCTGATACCGATGAAGCCATCATGCCAATGGAAATTACCGCTGCTATGATCATCTTTTTATTCATTTTCCCAAGCACCTCCCTGGTTTTCAGCTATCCATCGAAACCATGCTGATTATAACATAGTTTTAGTTGTCAAGAGAAGTACGCAGCGGGTACAATGACCATAGCCCGATAAACCGGGAAAAAAAGTGAACAGAGCTAAGAGTAAGCAATTCGGATCCGTAAAGAAAGTATTGAGGTAAAAAAATGCTGCTGATACAGGGAGGATTAATCAAAACAATCACACAGGGCGATATCGAAGACGGACAGATTTTAATCGACGGCGGAAAGATCGTATCTGTCGGTAAGAAGGTGGATGCGCCGGAAGGCTGCGAAGTATTTGATGCGAAAGGAATGCTGATCACTCCGGGCCTGATCGATGCGCACACGCACATCGGCCTGCATGAGGAGGCAATCCGCTGGGAAGGAATGGATTACAACGAAATGTCCGGTCCGGTCACACCGCAGGTGCGCGGCATCGACGGCATCAACCCGATGGACGAATCCCTGGGCTTTGCTCTTGAGGGCGGTGTTACGACTGCCGTCACCGGTCCCGGATCCGCCAACGTTATCGGCGGAACGTTCCTTGCGATCAAGCTGTACGGGAACTGCGTGGATGAAATGGTGGTAAAAGATCCTGTGGCCATGAAAGCCGCCATGGGTGAAAATCCGAAAGGATGCTACGGGCAGGATGGGCGCAAGGAGCCGGTCACCCGTATGGGGATCGCCGCTCTGCTTCGCACCACGCTAAGCAAAGCCATCCAGTATGAAAAGGACCGCGCCGATACGGAAAAGCCCTGCGCCGTTGACCTTAAGATGGAAGCGCTCCTTCCCGTGATCCGCAAAGAGATCCCCCTCAAGGTCCATGCCCACCGCGCGGACGATATCCTGACGGCGCTGCGTATCGCCCGTGAATATGATATCAACGTGACCCTCGATCACTGCACGGAAGGCCACCTGATCGTTGACCAGCTCGTGAAAGCCGGAAGGCCCGTCCTGGTCGGCCCCTCACTCGGCTCCAAGAGTAAATTTGAACTGAAAAACAAGACCTTTGCCACCCCCGGCATACTGGCTAAAGCCGGACTCGAGGTGTGCCTGATCACGGACGCACCTGTCATCCCTCTCCAGCACCTGACGCTGGTCGCCGGCCTGGCCATCCGCTACGGCATGGACGAAGAAGATGCCTGGAAGGCCATCACCATCAATCCAGCCCATGTCGCCGGTATCGCCGATAGAGTCGGTTCCCTCGAAGCAGGAAAAGATGCCGATATCGCCATCTTCAACGGCAACCCGTTACGTGAGATCCAGGCACAGACCGTGCAGGTATTTGTGAACGGGATGAAGACAAGATGATCAGTCTTCCATCACATACTTGATGGCTTCAATAAAGTGCGGCAGATAGTACTCACTGTCGTGTCCGCCTTCCCCCAGCGCGAAATAGTGGTCGACTCCGATGCTTCTCAGATGCTGGTCGAGAAGCATCGCGACCGGCCCGAACTTGTAAAGGTCCCTGTTGCCGCAGATGAAATAGTGGCGCAGGCCGCCCAGCTCGTCTTTTCCCATATCCTGCATATCCCGCAGCGGGTTGGATCCCATATTCAGCGCGCCGTAGAAGCTGATCACGCCGCCGAACAGTTCCGGTGCTTTCAGCGCAATGTGATATGCCCCGTGACCGCCCATGGACGCCCCGCCGATATACCGGTGCCGGGCGTCTGTCATTGTGCGGAAGTTTTCATCTATATAAGGGATCAGGCCCTCAATGACCATGGTGTCCCAGCCGTACATCCACCAGCTCTCCGGCGCGGAATCGGGCAGGACAACGATCAGGTCTTCGATCTCTCCTTTCCGGATCGCCTCATCAAGCAGCACATCGATTCCATCCAGCACATAGGAACGGCTCGTGCTGTTGAGCTGATGCAGCAGATACAGCACGGGATAGGTCTTATCAGCGTTTTCCGGGTCCTCATACCCCTCCGGCAGATAGACCAGCGCGTGCACTTCATCTCCTTCCGGTGTTTCACAGGGGAAGGTCACTTCTTCATACCGTTCATCATTCCCGCTGCTCTTTAATCCCAGCGCTTTGTAGGCTTCCGGTGAATACACCCCGGGATGGCCGCTGTACCAGCCGCCGTCCCCGGATGAATTGTGCGTCAGGACCGTGATCACATTCGTATCCCCGAAATTAAGAAGATCTCCGCTGACCTCATAGAGACGTTCGGTATCCCAGCAGTCCTCGAGGTGCATCCACCGGTCCGGATCGAGTCCCGTGCAGCCCACCATCTGCCCGTTCACGAAGCAGATGTCCGTCTCATCGAAACAGCCCATCGGGAGCAGATATGTCTTATCCGCCGGATAGTGCTCCGGCATCGTAAATTCCTTTACATACCAGGCGTAGCCGGCAAATCCTTTCATATCGGTGTTTGTCGAAAAGTCACTGTCCCACCAGTCAATGGCCGGTACCACGCTTTCCCAGGAATGGTATTCTTCCGCTTTCGGAAGTTCGCCCGGGCTCACCGACAAGACTGCTTTGAAATACCACTCTCCCATCAGGTCGACCAGCTGCTCTTCCGGCTCGAGTCCGCCTGCTTTGATAAAAACGACCGGCTCCTTTGCCAGCTTCATCTTCATTCCGAGGAAATCAGCATTTAGTTCGATCGTCGATCCTTCTTCCCCGCTTATAACCTCCAGCGAAGTATCGGCGCTGACCTCGGCATTTTCCGGATCAACACAAAACAGGGCGGCATCCTGTGTGATCATTGCCTGCTGCGAGGCGAGTGCGATGATCCCGTCTTCATCCGTTCCCTCATCCACGGGAGGCAGGGACACTTCCCCGGAGATGAGTTTCTTCGACATCCGGTGGGAGATCCCCCTCACCAGGTCACAGGCGCTGTCTTTTAAGAAAGTCTCGTCAGCGTATCCATGGACCACCTGCAGGTCGAGCACCGTCTCATCCGCATTTCCGTAAATGCTCGTATAGGTACCGTAGGCCGCCCCAAGCCTGATGAACAGCGAGATCACATCATTTGCGCCGTCCGCCTCATAAGCTGTCTCCTCCTCGGAAGCCGTGCGCATATACGTATAGAAATGAACAGCGGAGGCGTTCGTCATACGCCCTTCTCTGATCACATCGGTAAAACTGCCGTATCGTGCCTGCCATGTATTGGAATCGCTGTAATTGCCGTTTACTGAACCTGACATTGCGAAAAGATCAGGTTCCCTGCAAAGACTGCCTTCCGCGTCGGTCCAGGCCAGCATCGAGGCAAGATATCCGCCGCTGCCCGTCCCGGCGACCGTCCGGTAATCCGGATCATCCACCGTGCGGTAAGCTTCATCCACCTCCTGCACAAACGCCTCCGCCGAAGCGCTCATATCCGCCCAGTATCCGGTCTCCCACCTGCTCATATCAGGGCAGGCGACGATCAGGTCCATCGAATCATCCGATGAAGCCGTCTCCAACACACTCTCAAGGAATAACTCCGGAATTTCACCACCCTCTTCATCGGGCAGAAGGTAAAGAACGGGATACCGTCTGTCCGGCTGCGAGTCGTAGTTGTCCGGCAGGTAGATCCGGGCGCCGGAAACAGATCCTCCGGTTTCAGCGGCAAACGCCGGCATGGAGCATCCAAGCAAAAATGCTGTAAGCAGGTACAGGATAAAACTTTTTGTGGGTCTCATAGCAAAACCTCCCGCATATGAGTGAGGGAAAAGTCCCTCCCTTTTAACGTTCTTTATTAATAATCTACCATACCTCACATGTTATATCGAGCTTTCGGCTATATGTAATTTTTCACCTAAGAAATGTGAACTCAGGATTGACGTTAGGGGATTTATCCCCTATACTGAGGATTGAGAGAGCACATAGATCTTATGCCTACTATCTGCCATTTTTATGGAATTACTATTGTCATGTACTTGCGTGGAAAAGAGCATAATCCACCGCACATACATGCTATCACTCAAGATTTTGACGCACCTTTCCTGCTCTCTACCGGGACGATAATGGAGGGATATTTTCCTGCGAAAGCCAGTGCGATGGTGCGGGAATTCATCCTGAAAAACAAAGCGGAATTGGAGGAGATGTGGGAGACCGGACAATATAAAAAACTCCCGCCTTTAGATTGATATGTTTCACAAAGCCGTAAAACTTGATCTGTTAGGGGGAACTCTTCTGGAATTAACCTTTCAGGATGGCAAAGTCAAGCAGTATGACATGGCTGTCCTGTTTGACAAGTACCCTCAGCTGAGCGCACTGAAAGAGCGCAGTCTGTTTATGAAAGGCCGCCTTTTGGGGTTTTATGGTATTATCTGGAATGACAAACTGGATGTCGAAGCTGAAACCATCTATGAAGAAGGCAGGACCGTACGAACGGTTCGTCCTGCTGCCAATATCATGGTCGGGAACGCTGTATTGGCAGCCCGCGCCGAAAAAGGCCTTTCTCAGGCAGAATTGGCAAGGTCTTCCGGAATCGATCAATCTGATATTTCGAAAATAGAGCGCGGTTTTGCCAACCCTTCTGTGAACACCCTGGCGAGAATCGCTGAGGCACTAAGTGCCGAATTGCATATATCTATCTCCTGACCTTCCCTCCGAAGGGATTCTCTTCTACCTCGCACATTCTCCGGCGCTCCCGCGCAGGATCTTAAGGCCGTGGTCGAGCGGTTTCAGGATAAATCCCAGACTCTCTTTTACTGCCTTGGGGCTTCCGGGCAGGTTTATGATCAATGTCCCTTTGCGGATGACGGATACTCCCCGGCTTAAGATCGCCCGGTCCGTGATCTGCCCAGAGCGCATGCGCATATATTCGGCGATGCCGGGGGCATTCCGGTCGGCAACGGCCAAAGTAGCCTCAGGAGTCTGGTCTCTTAATGAGAAACCTGTCCCGCCGCTGGTAAGGACCAGGTCAACTTGCCGCTGGTCAGCCAGGCGGCAGAGTTCTTTTTTTAAGAGGGCCGGCTCATCGGGCAGGAGCAGCATCTCGACTACATCATATCCGGCATCGGCAAGCATCTGCGCTGCCGCCGGGCCGCTCTCATCCTTACGTTCTCCTTTTGATCCCTTGTCGCTGAGCGTAATGACGGCCGCAGTAAAAGGCCGCTGCGGATCGGGCAGGATGACTTCCATCGTATCACCGGCGCGGATATCGCCTTCCGTGAGCACCTCGGCAAACACGCCTTCGCGGGGCATGATGCAGTCGCCGACTCTCTCGTGAATAGCGCAGTGGCTGTGGCATTCCTTGCCGATCTGGGTCATTCGTAGCGTAACTGTCCCAACCCTGAGAATAGTCCCCACCGGCAGGTTCTTAAAATCGATCCCCTCCACCAGCAGATTCTCCCCGAAATCACCGTCCGTGACCCTGGCTCCTTTCGCGTTGAACTCCTCAACTTTATTGTAGGAAAGCAGGCTCACCTGACGGTGCCATTTCCCGGCATGGGCATCATTTTCGATCCCGAAATCAGGGATAAAATGACCGCTCTCCACCGGCCGTTTTTCGGTTCCCTTCGCCGGGCTGGTGCAGACTGCCCGCACGATTCCCTGCAGCGAGTTTTTATTAATCTGATCCGTCATATTCCTGCTTCCTCTCATCCGCCGAACGTGCTCATCAGCGATCCTTCCGTGATGTCCTTTTCATTCTCAAAACAGTGCGCTTTCGGCTTTTCAAAGATCACCGTCCTCATGGTTTCAAGCAGCTTCTTCTCCCTCTCTTCGGAAGGCTGCTCAGAGCGCAGGATCTGCCGCAGGTCTGTTCCGGTATCATAGCAAAGGCACGGTTTCAAAAACCCTTTTGATGTCAGGCGAACCCTGTTGCAGCTGCTGCAGAATTTTCCGTGGATCGCGCTGATCAGGCCGACGCTGCCGATGTACCCCGGAATCTTAAAATAAATGGCCGGCCCGAACCCGTGAGGTGCCGGATCCGGTGCCAGTCCGGGATACATTTCCTGCAGCTGCGAAAGCAGCTCTGTGTTTGAGATTCCCGTAAACTCCTTCCCGTACCCGATCGGCATCATCTCGATAAAGCGCACGTCGACCGGATCTGCTTTGGCAAGATCGATCAAAGCCAGTATCTCTTCCCGGCTTCGCGGCAGACAGACCGCATTGACCTTTGTCCGCAGTCCTGCCCGGACAGCTGCTTTGATAGCTGAGAGCACACTCTCATGCGCATCCGTCCCGGTCATTTCTTTGTATGCACGCCTATCCATCGTATCCAGGCTGATGTTGACCGCATCGAGCCCGGCGCTTACCAGTTTGTCCAGATGTTTTTCGAACATCGTCCCGTTGGTCGTCAGCGTTACCTGCTCGATTCCGTCCGCAGCTTTAAGCATCCGAACCAGGCCATCGAGCCCTCTCCTGATCAGCGGTTCTCCGCCGGTCAGCTTAATATGCCGGATTCCAAGCTGCGCCGCCGTCTGTGCGCAAAGCGCGATCTCCTCGAACGTGAGCAGGTCGGCCATATCACAAAGCTTAACACCATGCGGCATACAGTACCTGCAGCGCAGATTGCACCTATCCGTCACGGAGATCCTCATATAATCGATGTTTCTTCCATACTGGTCCAGCATGCTTCTATCTCCCGCCGGTCGTCACTCATCAGCTGTCAGTTCTTCCCTCGAATCCAGGTCCCGGTCTTTCCTCCGCTTTTTTCGAGCAGCCGAACAGGCCCGATCTCCATCGACCGGTCTACGGCTTTACACATATCGTAGATCGTCAATAATGCAATATTAACGCCGGTCAGCGCTTCCATTTCAACGCCGGTCCTCCCGACCGTTCCCGCCGTGCAGACCGCACGTACGAGGCAGTTTTCCGAAATCAGCTCAAAGTCCAGGGAGAGTTTTGTCAGCGGAACGATATGACACAGCGGTATCAGTTCGGATGTACGCTTGGCACCCATGATCCCGGCGATCCTGGCGGTACCCAGTACATCTCCTTTTTTCATGTTCCCGTCCCGGACTTTCTCAAAACATTCGGGGCTCATGGAGATGAATCCCTCGGCAGCGGCTTCCCGCAGGGTCTCTTTTTTGCCGCTCACGTCCACCATCAGGGCATTGCCGGCCCGGTCAAAATGTGTAAACTCCATTACTGCCTCCCGTCTTTACTTATCATCAAATACCACTGCTGCGAGCATATTTATCTTACCATACGCAGTGCGGCAAGTCATCTCCACGCAGCCCATACCACCGCGATCACCAGCGCCGGCAGAAGATTGGCCACTCTTATCTTCTTTCCCCAGAAAAGGTTGACACCAACACAAAAGATCAGTACGGATCCGACCAGCGACAGATAATTCATCGCATGGTCCGTTATGTACGGCCGGATCAGGATGGCTAAGGCCGTGACTGTTCCCTGGAACAGGCCGACCGGGATGGCGGAGAAGATGCACCCCTTTCCGAGGGATGCCGTCATGACCATGATGATGATCAGGTCGAGGATGGCCTTCGCGAACAGGATGGAATGATCTCCCACGGCGCCGTCTTCGATCGAACCGACCACCGCCATCGCGCCGATGCACACGGTCAGCGAAGCCGTCACAAAAGCCCCGACAAAGCCCGCATCCGAACTGTTGCCCGTTTTGGCCTTCAGCCATTCCCCGAACCGCTCTATCTTACCCTCCAGGTCGATCCACTCGCCGATCACTGCACCGATGGCGAGCGATGCGATCATCATCATCGTCCCGGTCGTCTCCAGCCGTCCGTTCTCCGCCAGCACATACATCTGCTGCAGCGCCCCGGAGATGCCGATAAACAGCACGGCAACCGCATTCGCCAGAAGCAGCGTTTCCCGGCTCCTGTCACTGAGTTTCGAGCCGAACAGCAGGCCGGCCAGCCCTCCCGCGATGATAAAAACCACATTGATGATCGTTCCAAGTCCCGGCATAACAACCTCCAATCTTCGATAAGGGGTCTGACCCTTTTCGTACGTTGAAGTACGAAAAGGGTCAGACCCCTCGATTAGTATATATCAGATGCGGGCAAATGGCGATCTCTTTTTTTTAGTGTGCCTGCACGCACAGCTTTTGTCTTATAATATATGATCACTCTTTTCCGTTGGCTTGAGCCAGCGCGTCATACCATTCCTGCATGATCTGAGTCACGGATGAAGTACCGTCCGCAAACTGTGCACGGAACAGGGCCTCTGCATCGAGGTCTTCCCAAACCTCGCGCACCAGGTTCTCTCTGTCATCACTGAAGAAGTCAAACCTCACACCCGTTCCCGGGATCCGCAGCACAACGTATTCTCCGTCGGGAGCCTCGGCATCAGAGGCGGGAGTAAAGGTCACACCGTTCATCAGCTTCTCAAGGAAGGGAGCCGCATCGGCGCCGTTCGGCTCAAGCTCTCCGAACTGAGTGGCGCTTAAGATGTATTTCGTCTCCGGGTCAAAGGCGATCTTCGCCAGGGTCATATCCAGATCCGTGTTGCCCACTTCGATCGGCGTCAGGCCGTTCTCTTCGATGAACATCTCCGGGACCGTCTCACTTGCCCATTTGACAAGCTCCGAAAATTCTGCCAGCTCATCTTCCGCATATTCATAGTTCTCACGCACCATTCTCACGTCCGTCGGCAGGCACAGCACATAAACATTGCCGTTATCGTCCTTCGCAAAAGGCCTGTCCCCGAACATGTCCTCCGTACGCATCTCATCCAGCCTGGCCTCGTCGATTTTGCGGATGCTGAACAGCCATCCGGCTCCGTCAAAGGAATCACCGTTCGCCTCAACTGCCTTGATGGAAGCCAGTTCCGAAGCTGAGAACAGCACGCCGTTTTCATCTGCTTCCGGAGATTCGGTCACCACAACATCCTCCAGCAAAAGAGGAACAGGCAGCCTCAGGCCGTCATTCTCAAGCATAACAAACTCATCTTCCAAAGGAGCCTCCTCGGTAACCGCCTCCTCCGCAAAAGCGTTAAAAGCACAGGCCGACATCGCAAGAACTGCCGCTGCGGCCAAACCACAAGTGATCATTTTCCTGATTTTCATATTACCTTCCTCCGTATCATATAATTTGTTGAAAATCTCTTAATTTATGATGATCGCTCATCCGGATCATCTGATTATATATACGAAAAAGGCCGAAAGCATCAACAAAAACGAGAAAGGCCAGGCCGCTTTCGCACGCTGAAGTACGAAAAGGGCCTGACCCCTTACGCGACCCCTTATGCGTTAAGTAAAGCTTCCACCTGCTCTCTCTTTTCGTAGAGCACGCAGCCGCCCTCGTGATCGTCCATCAGAAATTCTCCGTCGCGAAGTGCCGTAAACAGCGGCGAGTGCATCGCTTCTTTCAGCGAGGTGTCTCGGATATTGACGTCGGAGTACGGGGAGAACGGGCAGGGCTCCGCGCCGCCGTGCGAATTGATGTGGAAGAAGCCGCGGCCGGCGGCCACGCATCCGCCGGTAGCTTTTTCATCTCCCGGGAAGGCAATATAGACCATCTCCGGGCATTCTTTGCGAAGCCGGATCATTTCTTTTTCAAGATACTCCCGCTCTGCGTCCCCGGGTGCGAGGTGCGAAGCGTTTTCCGTCACCGGAACGAATTCCACGAAGATGACGGCCCGGCAGCCGCGGTCGGAGAGTTTCTTCAGGAACTTGTCCGATGTGACTTCTTTAATATTCTGCGTCGTCACGGTGACCGACGCTCCGAAGATCAGGCCGCGCCTGCTCAGCTCTTCCATGTTGGCGATCAGCTTATCGTAGATCCCGCTGCCGCGCCGCTGGTCCGTGATCTCCTTTTCGCCTTCGATGCTCATGACCGGAAGCAGGTTGCGGCACCGGTCAAACAGCTCAAAATACCGTTCATCCATAAAAGTCCCGTTCGTAAAGATCGGGAAAAGGATATTCTGCCTTTTCCCGGCGGCTTCGATGATATCGCGTCTGAGCATCGGTTCTCCGCCGGCGAGAAGGATAAAGCTGATCCCCATCTCATCCGCTTCTTCGAAGATCCTCAGCCACTCTTCACTCGTCAGCTGTCTGACCGGCTCCGAATCTACCGTCGCGTTGTTGCAGCGGGAATAGCATCCCGCGCAGTGCAGGTTGCATTTGCTTGTGATGCTTGCGATGAGAAACGGCGGCACATGTTCGCCCGCATCCTCCGCCTCGCGGCGCTTTTTGGAAGCCGCCCTGCTTGCAGCGGCAAACTTTGCCATAAACAGGCTCTGTCTGGGATTTTTTAACGTAGCCTTGATCGCATCCGCCACCAGCTTTTCTACGGCTTTGGTCATATATGCCTGGATATCAAATTCTTCATTTCTGCTGCTCATGAATACTTCCTTTCTCAACACAAATAAATGCTTGATGTTGCCCGGTTCGCATTGTTTTTTCGATAGTCCCCGTGTTGAGAATATCTATCACACAATATAATATAGCAAAATCTATTTTGCATTTCAACAAGGATATTGTGTTCTCATGGACAGTGTTCTAAAAGGGATGTAAAATAGAATTCGGAAAGTATTTAGAACATTCCCTGAGGTGGCAGTATGCGAATTTCGTTTGATCTGGACGAAGTCTTATTTGTTGATCCGAGAACTTTTAAGATCGAAGACCCTCCCGGATTCCCGTTCGACCGGATCTACCGGGAACGGCTCCGCAAGGGGACCATTGACCTGATCCATACGCTCCAGCAGGAGGGCTTTGAAGTGTGGGTCTACACCTCATCCTTCCGCTCTGAATTATATATCCGCAACCTTTTCCGTCATTACGGGATCCGTTTCGACCAGATCGTCAACGCTCCGCGCCATTTAAGAGAGGTGCAGCGCGACAACCCGCGCCGCCTCCCCCAGAAGATGCCGCAGTTCTACCGGATCTCGCTTCATGTCGATGACGAGCAGGTGATCCATGACTACGGCCGGTCAATGGGCTTCCGCACTTTTCATGTGTGCGATCCGGACGATGAGTGGGCGGAAAAGCTGCTGGCCAGAGCAAGAGAGATCCGTGACATAGAAGAAAAAGCCGGCGGGTCCGGCGCCGAAACAAAATAGCGTTCAAAAAAAGAGGGGGCTGACCCCTCTTTTTTAAATAATCAAATCAACTGCTCAAAGCTCACTCACTCCGAAGCGCCGCCACAGGATCCTGCCTGGCCGCCTGCCTGGACGGGATAAACCCGCCGATAAAAGTCAGGACAACGCACAGACCGATCAGCACCGCCCCGGCACCGGGCGGCAGAAAAGCGCGGATATGCCGCTGCTCAGCAAGCTTCTGAATCACAATGTTGATCGGCACAAGCGCCGCCAGCGTGATCCCCATACCGAAGGCGCCCGAGAGCAGGCCGATGATGAATGTCTCGGCATTGAACACCTGCGTAATGTTGTAGCGCGAAGCGCCCATCGCTCGCAGGATGCCGATCTCCTTTCGCCTCTCCAGCACGGAGATATAAGTGATGATTCCGATCATGATCGAAGATACTACTAAAGAAACGGCCACGAACGCGATCAGCACATAGGTGATCACATCGATGATCGTCGTTACGGACGACATCAGGGCGCCTACATAATCCGTGTAGGAGATCACCTTATCCTCATACCCTTCTTCCTTCACCGCCTCGTTGTAAGCATCCAGCAGGCGGATCACCTCGCTCTTGCTGTCGAAGTCACTCGGATAGATGGTCACCCTCATGGGCGTCTCTTCATCCGCATACCCGAATCTTGTCAGGTTTCCGCTTAAAGTCGCACTCTGCGCGGCGGCGCGGGCGGAATACATCTCCTGCATCCTGGACTCATCCATCGCAAACGATATGACATCACCGATCTTGTCCTCGTCGATCTCGATCATGTCTTTTAAGAGCGGCAGTGCTGACTGCAGCATTCCCTCAAGCGTCGGCGATTTTCCGGTCCTTGAAAGCTCCCTGGTGATCCTCACCAGGCGTTTGGCCGTCAGCCGAGTATCGTCCGTCTCCAGGTCACCCAGCCTGTCCCAGCGGATCGAGACAGCCTCGTCCAGATGCTCCGGATGCAGTTCGATCATATCGAGATAGGATCCCATCTCGGAGAAATCGTCCTCGCCAAACGGCGTCCCCGTCAGGATATTGATGTCGGGCGATCCGTTCTGGGCACGTACCACATCACTCTTTTCAGCCTGTCTCATCAGGCGCTTTAGCAGCGCCGGCTGATACTCAAGGCCGATGCCGAGGATGCCGAAAGAAACATCATCCGACGGCCTGACCACGCCGACGATTTTCATGTCTTCTGCTTTCTTAAGCAGTTTCAGGACTTTCTTTTCATTGCCGGACTGATCCAGCCAAAGCCCCACATTCTTATCTTTTTCAAACAGCGAGTATGCCGGCAGAAGCTTGAAAGAGATCCCGAGAAAATCTTCCGGATCATACACCCGGTTATTCATCAGGTCCTCGGTTTTGACCCCCGAACCGTTTCCGGCGACCACATTCTGGATCTGCTCATTGAGCTCATCGGAATCCTTAAGGCCCATCGTGTAGAGCATAAAGTCCGGGATCCCGCCCGATCCGGAAAGCACCAGCACCAGGTCGGTATCCTTCTTCGGCCACGAGCCCGCCAGCAGATCGTAATCTCCTTCATACAGGGACGGATTTGCCGGCAGCGGCACAAAGACCTCATTAAAGCTGTAGCCGCTCATCGCGCCGGTCAGGGCGTCATCCATGCTCACGCCGAACGCAGCCATCGTCTGGTCCGGGTTCACCTGGCGGTACCCGTCCTCCTGCAGGCGGTAGATCTGCGGACTGATCCCGTAGCTGTAATCGATTCCGCGCGTATAGTCCTCCATCCCGCTGTAGCCGCTGTCGAACCAGCGTTTCAGGGAGGCCAGGTCATTGATGCTCGCGGACGAGAGCATCCCGCCCATCATCTGCTGCTCGGTGATCTGGTCTCCTTCAGGCGTTCCGGCATTCTGCCGCATGGCGGCAAACGTCATCATCGTCTCCTCCATCGAAAACGCCGAGCTGGTGATCTCGATGGGATACTGGCTTAAAGAATCCCGCTCCATCTGATGTATATAAGCGTTCGCCCCGTTAGAGAGCGACAAAATGAGCGCAATTCCGACGATCCCGATCGATGCGGCAAATGCCACAAGTATCGTGCGTGCCTTCTTGGAAAACAGGTTGGAGACCGACAAAGAAAGCGCCGTCAGGAATGACATGGAGCTTTTCCGCTGCGGCATGGAAGCCTTTTTACCAGCCGCTGCCCGCGAAGGCACTTCCGATCTGCCTGCTTCCGGCGCACTGCTTTCCGCTTTGGGATCGTACGGGTCGGAGTCGTCCGTGATCTTCCCGTCCCTTAACTGAACGATTCTTGTCGCGTAGCGCCTGGCCAGATCCGGATTGTGCGTGACCATGATGACAAGATGATCTTCCGAAACTTCTTTCAAAAGCTTCATGACCTGTTCACCGGTATCCGAATCGAGCGCGCCGGTGGGTTCATCCGCCAGCAGGACGGACGGATGGTTGACCAGAGCGCGCGCAATGGCCACCCGCTGCATCTGCCCGCCGGACAGCTGCATCGGCTTCTTGAACGCCTGGTCCAACAGGCCCACACGGTCCAGTGCCTGCCTGGACCTTTCCAGCCGCTCCTCCTTCTTTACGCCGGCCAGCGTCAGCGCAAGCTCCACGTTGGAGAGGATGCTCTGGTGAGGAATCAGGTTGTAGCTCTGGAAGATAAAACCGATCGTATGATTTCGATATGTATCCCACTCCCGGTTTCCGTAGCTGCTGGTCGGAACGGAGTTAAACGTCATCTCGCCGCTGTCATAGCGGTCCAGTCCTCCGATCACATTGAGCAGCGTTGTTTTCCCGGAACCGCTAGGCCCCAGGATCGCCACAAACTCCCGCTCCCTGAAAGAGATGGATACCCCGTCCAGTGCCTTCTGCACCAGTGTACCGGTCCGGTATTCCTTGTAAACTTGATCGATCGTCAGCATAGGTCGTCTGCACAGCTTCGGGCTGCCCCGGCCGCGTCTCTCCCTTTCAAAATAACATCCGCCTCATAAACGCAAAACTGCCCGGAAAACCCGGGCAGTGACTGATCAAAACAAAAGCATGTTCCTGTCTCAGCCGCGGATCAGATACCTTCCGTAGCCTCCTCGAGACCGACGGTCTCGGACAGATCCTCCGTCTCTTCTTCCGGACCGAAGTGATCATAAATATCCTGCTTCGTATTGTCGACGATCTCATTCACATCGTTGGCGAATTCCTCCGCCTTCTGCACCCGTTCATCCTTGCGGGCTTCTTCGAGCACGTCATCCACGATCGCCGCCGATTCATCCGCGATCACATCCATGTGCTCCTGCACCTTCTGCTTCAGTTCCGAGTCCGTTGCCGGCTGCTCCGAAGCAAAGCTGACACCCATCGAAAAAGCAAATATCAGCGCCAAAAGTTTTCCAAAAAAACCGCCAAACATGATCCAGATCTCCTTTCGGTATTAAAACTCAATAGGCGTTTGCGAAACGCCAGAAGCCGCGTAATTACGGCATTCTTTTTGCTATAAAATAAAACAACTCCTCACTGGTTCATGGTAAA
>JBGUOI010000197.1:0-6265 GCA_045118075.1 Porcincola sp.
CGAATCCAGGAGAAGCGCACCCGTCTGCGTGTCGATATCCACATTGATCTGGTTTTTGGCGAATTCATCGTTCAGCGCCTGGATCAGGTCCGCTTTCACGCCGATGATCTGGTCGATCTTCTGCTGCTGTTCCGCCATCATCTTATTGGCGCTGTCGAGCTTGGTCTGACTGTCAGCCAGCTCTGATTCCTGTTCAGCCAGCTCTGATTCGCGCTGGTTTAATGTGTTCTTTGTTCCTTCCAGTTCGGATTCTTTCTGGACGAGCGCCAGCTGCTTGGTCTCGAGGAGCTTCTGGAGCTGCTCAAGTGCAGATGCCTGCTCTGCCAGGGTCGTCGCCTGTTCCTCAAGCGTGGCATCCTGCTGGGCCAGCGTAGACGTCTTCTCCTCCAGTTCGGACTCCTGCTGGGAGATATGTTCAAGCGCCGCATCCAGCTCGTTCTGCGTCATAGCGCTCTTGGCCTGCTCCGCAAGTTTTTCCGTGTAATTGCGCTGCGCCTGCATCAGGCATACCGCCATGATCAGGACGAACAAAAGCAGCAGGCCGGACATCATATCCGAATAGGAACGCCAGACACTGTGAGAGGAATTGTCATCCCCTCTTCTTTTTCCCGGCTTTCTCAATATTCGTCACCTTCCTCCCGGCTTTCATCGCCGTCCCTTTCAAAATCCTCCGGTTCCGATACTTCAGGAAACTGGTCTTCCCCGATAAAGCCGTCCTCATCGACGTTCATCTGATCTTCGTCCGGAAGCTGTTCATCGAATTCATCCTCATCTTCACGGGTCTCCCACCTGCGTTCCCTGCGCGCCCGGCGTTCTTCATCCGTCTCACTCCTGCCGCGCCCGAAGATTCCTCCGAACAGAGAACCTTTCTGTTTCTGCTGCTGCTGTTGTTTCTGGGATCTCTCCATCAGGATGATCATATGGTCGAGCCTGTCGGTAAGCATTGTGATCTCATCAAGCTCATCTCCCGGCATGGAAATGCTGCGGTTGTACGAACGGCGCGCATCCCTGGCGTAATTTTTCGCCTGGGCAGCGTTCTGTTCGCCTTCCTGCGTCAGTTTCTCCATTGCTGCGATGCGTTCATCCATCTCGCCGAGGATCCTGGCCGAACGCTCGGCGCTGCGGCTCATGGAGCTTACCGCCTTCGACATGTTGTCGGTATACTCCTTCATAGCCTCTTCCTGCTCGCGGATCGCTTCCGCGTTCCGTCCGTGGATCAGGTCGGCATCGGCCGCCGCCTGTTTGGAAGCCTGGCTGTATTCTCTGAGATTCTTTGCCATCTGTTTCTCAGAGGTATCGATGAATTTCAGGAACTCTTCCTGCGCTTTGTTCGATTCGCGCAGCATGTTCCGCACATCCTCAAATTCCCGGAAGAACTCGCTCTTCATACTCTCCGCCACCGAAGAGGCTATCTTGCCGAGCGAATCGTTGACCGATTCTCCGATCTGCTGTGCGATCTGGCTGGACATTCCCTTGACCGCCGTCGTATTCTCCCTCGTGCTGTCCGCGATCCGGTTCATTGCTGCCGTATCGGTGGGCGGCACTGCGCACAGATAATACATATCCGTAAAGCGGTCCAGGCTTTCTGCCATGGCACTGACATTTTCTTTTACCGAATAAGAATACGCGACCGAAAGCGCGATACCGTAAATGGAAGTGACGAACGCGACCTTGATACCGTCGATCAGGGAGGTGATGGAGCCGGCCATCGCTTCATAGCTGACAGGATTGAACCCTTTAAGGCCCCATACCAGTCCCATGAACGTGCCCAGGATACCTAAAGAGGTCAGCACATCCGGGACAAGTTCCACGGTCCTGCGCCAGGTATAGTTGTTGATCTCATACTCTCCGATATAATCCGCGATATCGGTCGCCGAGTTCGATTTAAACAGGAAGCGCAGATACTCGTGATACTTTTCATCCAGGTATTCCGTATCGAACAGGCTGGCATTGACACCCACTACGGATTTAAGCGGAAGGCGTCCTTTGCGGACATCCTCCAGCGTCTCCGACGCCTGATCGAGGTCCCTGCGCACGCGGCTCATCCTGTGAAGTCCCCCTGCCCATGTGATCAGGATGATCAGGAGCATGACGCACAGTACGCCCACGTTATAGGTTAAAAAGACAAAGCCGGCATCCCTGGTCAGCCATGTCATCAGACCGCAGATACCCAGTGCGACAAGCCAGAAAATTAAAGTCCCCAATTTTTTCATCTGTCAGGCACCCTCCCCTCAGACAGAATAATCATCTGTTATCTCATATAGTAATGATTATAATGGCGAGTCTTTACGAATTCAACGAAAAATCTCTTAATTATTAAAAATATGATACAATCATGCTGTTACCAGTTTCTGAAATGCATTTCTTATAGAAGGGACCCGTTTATGAGACTTCGAAACATTCCCGGATCACGTGAAGTGATCGCAAACAGTGAATTTGTCATTCCCGAGCAGACGATGGCAGACATGAAAGGCCGCTGGAACGAGGTTTTCGGCAATGATCATCCGCTGAGAGTGGAGATCGGTATGGGAAAAGGACAGTTCATCTGCCGTCTGGCCTGCCTTCATCCGGAATACAATTACCTGGGGATCGAAAAGTATTCAAGCGTTCTGATCAGGGCGCTTGAAAAGCGGAGTCTTCTTACCGATATCCATAATCTTCTCTTCCTGAGAATGGATGCCGAAGGAATCTGCGATATCTTTGCCCCGGGCGAAGTGGACAGGATCTACCTGAACTTCTCCGATCCCTGGCCTAAAGAAAGGCATGCTCACCGCAGGCTTCCCGGCCGGGTCTTTCTCGACCGCTACCGCCGCATCCTTAAAGAGGGAGGGACCGTCGAATTCAAAACGGACAACCAGGATCTGTTCTCCTTTGCACTCGATGAAGCCGCTGAAAAAGGCTGGGAGATCATCGCCTGCACCCGCGATCTTCACAATGAGCCCGAAATGAACGAAGGCAATGTCATGACCGAATACGAGGAGCGGTTCTCCTCCGTCGGAAACCCGATTTGCAAAGTGATTCTCCGCCCCGGACAGCAGCCGGAATAATTATTTCCTGATTATTACATTTATTACATTTCTCTCCCATCCATTCACAATATTTTAATTTTTATTCAAAAAGCTTGACAGAATTATTACATCGTGTTAGGATTGCACCGTAACAAATGTAACAATTCTGTAATATTTGTTGCAAAGATATTACCTTTAGGGATAAAAGGGATATCTTTCAGGGATAAAAAAGGATATTGGAGGAACAGGGAAATGAAACTTAACATGAAGAAAATCGCAGCTGTCAGTGCAGCTGCAGTATTTGCAATCCAGGGAACCGGCTTTACCGCACTTGCCGCTAAAAACGGATCCCGTACAGTCGCCGGTCTTGAAGATGTAGCCGTCGAAAAGAAGGCTGAAGAAAAGAAGGCCGAAGAAACCAAACAGGAAGATAAAACAGAAAAGAAAGATTTCGTCGATAAGAACGCTGCCGGAACCACCGGTTTTGCAGTCTGCGACGATTACGTAAATATCCGGAGTGCCGCAGGCACTGACGCCGGCGTGGTCGGCAAGATCTACAGCCTGGGCTCGGTCGAGATCCAGAGCGTGGATGAGAACGGCTGGTACGAAGTCACTTCCGGAGATGTAAAAGGATATGTATCCGCAGAGTATATCGCTACAGGCGATCTCGCGGCAGAGCTGGCAGCAGACGCCGGTTATACAACAGCCGAAGTAGGCGCCGATGTGCTGAATATCCGTCAGGAAGCTTCCGGCGATTCGGATATCGTTGCTGTCGCAGGTCCTGCTGATGAGCTTGAAGTAGTCCAGGACAACGGTGACTGGATCAAGGTCGTCTCTCCGGACGGCATCTACGGATGGGTCTCCTGTGACTACGTCTATACATCTACAGAGTATCCTACTGCCGTATCCGTGGAGGAAGAAACCTTCGCTCCCGAGCAGGAGATCCAGGAATATTATGACTCCGATGCAGCTGTTTCCGAACAGACTTATTCTGAGCCTGATTACAGTGATGCTTCCTACACTGAGGATTACACGGATTACTCCGACAATACCTATACCGAGGATACCGCGGATTACTCCGACGCTTCCTATACTGAGGATTACACGGACTACTCCGAAACTGCCTATACCGAGGATTACACAGATTACTCCGAAGCTGCCTATACCGAGGATTATACGGACTACTCCGACGCTTCCTATACCGAGGATACCACGGACTACTCCGACACTACCTATACCGAAGATTACACTGATTATTCTGATACTACCTACACGAGCACCGGTGATGCCCAGGCAGATGCCGACTATCTGTACCAGGTCTACCTTGAAGCCCAGAACGCAGCGGATGCCGCTGTGGCTAACGCTCAGGGTGAACAGGCGATCACGGACACTGCAGCTGCCGCCCAGAGCGCTTATGCTGCTTACCTGACAGCACAGAATGCAGCTGACCAGGCATATGTCGACGCTCAGTACCAGGATACTTCTTCAGCAGATACAACCTACTCAGACGACGGTTCCTACGAAGAGTCGTATGATGACTACAATTATGATGACAGTTACGACGACGGAACGTACGATGACGGTTCCTATGACGATGGTTCCTATGACGATGGTTCCTATGACGACGGTTCCTATGACGACGGTTCATCCTATGATGACGGCAGCTATTCGACCGGCGCATCCATCGCAGCCTTTGCCACTCAGTTTGTCGGCAACCCGTATGTATGGGGCGGTTCCAGCCTGACCGGCGGCGCTGACTGTTCCGGATTTACCATGGCAGTCTATTCAAACTTCGGGATCTCACTTCCCCACAGTGCAGCTGCTCAGTCCGGATACGGCACCGAGGTGAGCCTTGACTCCCTCCAGCCCGGCGATCTGCTCTTCTACTACGGCGACGGCGGAATCGGACATGTAACCATGTACATCGGCGGCGGACAGGTCGTCCATGCCAGTACTTCCGATACCGGTATCATCATCTCCGATGTAGGTTACCGCACACCGTGCTGCGCAAGGAGACTTGTATAAAAGCAGCCATTCTTAAGTCCCTTAATTGGTACCACCGCAAATACTCCCGCGGGGCATCAGTTAATCCAATATCCCGAAAAAAGACCTCCGCAGTGCGGGGGTCTTTTTTCGTCATCCGATCAGCTTTATGATCTTTGCACACACGATATGAAGAAGCCAGGCTGCGATCGTCGGAAGGATGCAGCAGGTGATCAGGTAGAGCACCGGATCGACCGGGGAGAAGAAAATCCATTTAAGCAGGGAGTGCATCAGGTAGCACTCCAGCGTGATCCCGCCCATAAAGGTGAGAAACTGCATCAGCCGGTCCATGATCACGGTCCCCTTCAGCCATTCAAACAGAAGAAGGAATAAAAAAATAAGGGACAGGCCGACAAGCGAGAGCGTAAAATCATAAAGAGTCACACGCGGCCGCGGGAGGAACGGAATATAGCCGTAGATCATCATGACTATAGTTACCGCCCAGCAAAGAGGGATCAAAACCACCGGAAACTCTTTATTCTCCAGACACTCTCTCCCGACCCAGACGCCGAAGATAAATGCGGGGATCCGCTGCACCAGCGCGATCGTATTTTTATAAAGAATCAGGTCATGTCTCCACAGCAGCTCATGAAAGACCACAAACACTGCAATGCACAAAACAAGGTTCAAAAGTGAATATTTCGTGATGCCGAGCGCTTTATAAAGCAGCGGGAAGATCAGGTAGCAGACCAGGATCGCGATGATAAACCAGAAAGCCGCATCTCCGTTCCTGAAAAACCGGATGAAAAACATCTTTTCCAGGAATATTCTGATATTCACCGAGCCGTCTTTGACCAGCAGCATGATGTAGTAGATCACCTCGGTGATCAGGTAGGCCGGCAGCAGCCTGACGATCCTTTTGCGGTAGAACCTGAAAAGATTGCTGTCTTTCGAGAAAGAATAACACAGTCCCAGACCCGACAGGATCAGGAAAATATCCACCCCGCTCGACCCGAACCGAAGGTTCATGATGTACCACGGTATGGGTGACACTCTGTTGACCGTGAACGCCTTTTTATAATGTGTCAGGTAGATACAGATCATCGCCATGCCCATCAAAGGTGCCCGATACCGGCTCATTAATGACCACGGCATCTTTTTACTGAACTGTTTCATAAAACCTCCCTATTCTTAAGCTGCGTTCTCATTTATCGGCTTTGTGCCTGAAATGGTTGACTTTGTTGTCCAGTACCCACTGCCAGAGCGCCGGAATG